>NZ_WQNP01000014.1:0-10615 GCF_018783905.1 Ruminococcus sp. MCC718 | reverse complement strand
TCTGCTGCTGCTTTGTCAACATCGGCTGCTGCCTTTGCTTCTTCTGCGGCTTTCTTTGCTTCTTCTGCGGCTGCTTTTACTTCTTCTGCTTTTGCCTTGGCTGCTTCTGCATCTGCTTTTGCTGCTTCGGCTGCTTTTGCTGCGGTCTCGGCATCGTTCTTTGCTGCGACTGCCTGGTTTTTGATCTCTTCCAGTTCTCCTGCTACAGAACTTGCTTCAAAACCTGCCTTGCTTTCTTCCATCTTGTCCGTATCGGAAGTAACCGGAACAATGCGGAATCTCTCTGCATAAGTGTTGTAGCTTCCATCTGCATTCTGCTTGGTTGTCGGATAGAATCCTTCCAGCGGTATATGGTTAAAGAATCCTGTATTGCTGACTCCTCGCTGGATCGCATCCAGGCACAGATAAGTCTGCTCATCCATCGGAACTTCTGTGGAATGACGAATGGTCTGGTTGTTATACGGATAATCGGTCCAGCTAACCGGATTGATATTTTCTGCTTTTACATGAAGTGCAGAAGATTCTACCGTTCCGTCTGCGGCAACTAAAATACCATTTCCGTCATTATCGGTCAGTGATGTCCATCTGACATCGGTGTGGTTTCCGTTTTCCTGTGGTTTCACATATTTGCTTACAAACTGATCTGTTACGGTACTCCTGTATACACCGACATCGGTTGCCGTCTTTCGATCAATGTAGTTTTCTTCCGGACCTCTTCCGAAGTATTCCAGATTTTCGTATCCTGCTGCAACAGTCATGCGGACACCGACTTTCGGCAGTGCCTGTGCTCCGGCGGTACCCGGTGCAAAGTTGCTTCTCGGTGTAAAGGCAGAGCGGACTACGATTTCTCCATCTCCGTAAATATCATAGAGTAAGGTCTGTTCTGCATCAACCGTAAGTTTTACGTTTAATGCTACACGGATGTGCTTTCCATTCTCATCCTGTGTGATAACCGGACTGTCCACCAGTTCCATGTTGTCATCGGTATTTCGCAGATTGCGGTTGTATGCAACCGGTGTGTCGTTATAGTTCTGTGCTCTCCAGAAGCTCGGTACCGGACCTTTTTCCAGAACGACTTTGCCGTCCACCGTGTAATCTGAAAGAATACCGGTTGTCTTATCCATTTTCAGTGCGTAGGATTTTCCGTCTTTTGTAACACCTTCGATGCTCATTGTATTACCGTCATCTTCTGCTTTGGTAAACTCAGACATGTCATCGTAATCCAGTACTTTTGTCTCCTTGTATTCCGGAGTCAGGTCAAACTGCTCATGTGCCACTACATTGTCGTATTTGGTGAGCGTTGCATCCCAATCCGGTTTTACTTTATTCTGCACGGAGAACTCCAGCATGTAAGTATCGCCGGTCTGCGGTTTTACTTTCGGCAGATCGATCGTGATCACTTCTTCTCCAAAGGTTTCTCCGTCCATACCCGGTGTATTTAAGGAGATGGTCTTTGTTGCGATCTCTTCATCGTCTTTTTTCAGGCTCCAGATGATATTGTAATTCTCAAGGGTGCTGTTTTCCAGTTCATTTACGACTTTTACTTTGATCGTTCCATCGGTTACTTTCGCATCTTCGTTTTCAAGATAGAAGTTCACCTGCTGATGATCGTAACGCATCTGTACGGCTTTTGCGGACGGTGTGTGGTCTGCAAACAGAACACCGTTTGCACAGAATGCATCTGCATTGGAGCTCGCATCCATCCAGTCTCCACCGTAAGCCCAGAATGTCTTTCCGTCTTCTCTTGTGGTTGCAAGTGACTGGTCTGCCCAATCCCAGATAAATCCGCCCTGAACATTGGAGTATGTGCGGTTCAGTTTCCAGAATTCATTGAAACTTCCGAAAGACTGTCCCATTGCATGTGCATATTCCTGCTCAAAATAAGGCAGTTTGTAGTTTGTGTTTTTCGCGTAGCTTTCTACGTTCTTTGCTTCCGGATACTGTGTACTGTGAACATCCACAATATTCTTGCTTCTGGTTTCCATGCCCCATGGATCAGCTCCTGCATCCTTCTGATAACGATGATAATAACCATCGGATTCACGTTCGTACATACGCAGTCTGCTCGGATCACGGTTCAGAACTGCCATTGCTGCTGCCCAGAAGCAGTAAGTATTGTCTAATGGGCATCTTGTGTAAGTTGCTTCGTTTCCATAAGACCATCCGATGATGGATGCATGGTTTTTCAGAAGCTCCAGCATATTCATGTTTCGATCTAGAACCGGAGTTACCCAGCGGCTGTCCCCTCCAGGGATCGGCACTTTATGATCGCCATATGCTCCGTAGTGTGATTCTACGTTTGCTTCTGCATAAACATAAATACCAAGTTCATCTGCCAGATCATATAAAATCTTTGCATTTGGATAATGTGAAGTACGGACTGCATTGACATTGTACTGTTTCATCAGTTTCAGATCATCGATGATCTCCTGATTTGTCACGGCACTGCCATTTTCCAGGCTGGCATCGTGACGGTTGACACCGCGGAAGATAATCTTCTGTCCTGTGATCTGCATCTGTTCCTGTTCTGCATCGTTGATGTTTACTTTATAGATCTCGCGGAAACCGATATGTTCTGCTTCTGCTTCGATCACTTTTCCGGTGCTGTCTTTTAATTCCAGCGTTACCATGTACAGGTTCGGTGTATCCGGGAACCATTTCTTCGGATTCTTAACTTCGATCGTTGCTGTTTTGCGATCACCTAAGTTTACTTTTTTCTCGCCGTCTGCATCTGCTGCATTCGGATCGGATGCACCGGTCACACCCTGAAGTGCTTTCAGCTTATCATAAGAAATCGTATCCTGACCGATCAGCTTTCCGTCCATGTCTTTCAGTTTGACATCTACGGTGTAGCCGCTGGTATCTTCTTTGTCTGTCAGATTGCGGACATCAACATCCACGTTCATCGTAACATCGCTGTTTTTGTCTGTGCGGTCTGCAAAGCTTGTCTGTACAAAGAAATCACGAAGCTCTGCACGGCTGTCTTTGGAATACAGATAAATGTCACGCATGATACCGCTCAGCTGAATGAAATCCTGATTTTCCAGATAACTTCCGATGCCCCAGCGATATACTTTCAGTGCGATCGTATTCTTTCCATTCTTGTTCAGATACGGTGTGATATTGAAATCATGCGCCGTAAAGCTGTCTGCTGTATAACCAACCTGTTTTCCGTTGATGAACAGATAATAAGCAGATCTTACGGACTGCAGTGACAGAAATACTTTACGTCCGTCCCAGTTTTCCGGAAGTTCAAACTCAGTACGGTAATATCCTACCGGATTATAGTGCGTCGGTGCCTGAGGATCATCATACTCGATGGTATTTCCCTGTGCACTGCCCCACGGATAGATACTGTTTGTATAGATTGCTTCATCAAAATATTTAAAGGTCTTATCTGCGTTTCGATAAGTCTGCCATGCATGCGGTACAAATTCTTTCTGGAAATCTGCTTTTGCTTCCTCCGGAAGTGTTTCTTCCAGATAACCTTTTGCGTCCGCTGCATCTGCTTTTTCCGGATTTTCTATCAGTGCAAAATCCCATTCTTTCTGCGTCAGCAGTTTATAGTAAGTACTTGCCGTCTCATTCTGGTCATCCAGTGCACTCTTCTCGCTGTTAAATGCAGTGTCTGCATCCTGATACGGAACAAAATCTGCATGAGAAGGCTCTCTGTTTACTTCTGCAGTAGAAATATCTTTGTACCATTCTTTTCCGGTAAATACCGGTGCTTCATCGGTAACGTAAACACGGATCGTGTTGGAAGTATATTCTTTTCCGCCTGTTGTAAGATAACTCGTAATATCCGTATAGCCCGGTTTCAGAGTTTTGATCTGATTGCCTTCCAGAGAAGCCACTTCCGGATGGCTGCTTACGGTGCGGATACCGCTGCTGATCGCTGCTCCGGATGCGTCTTTTGCAACCACTGCAAAATTCGTTGTTTTTCCGGTCTGCAGATAGCCTGCAGAAACTTCCAAGCTGATGGTCGCTTTCAGCTCATTCATGACCCACAGGGATGTCTTTGCACTTTCTTCTTTCATCTGGATCAGCTGCCAGTTTGCATCGTTTACGGTTGCAACATATTTTCCGGATGCTTTGTTCTGGATCCGGTAATTTCCGCTTGTCTCATCTTTGATGATCTTCCACTTCTGTGTATCCTCGCCTGTGTTTTTTGCCATGGAAGGATAAGAATCCAGATCTCCTCCCTGGATCACAAGTGATACATTGTTGCGTGGATGCCAGTATACATAACCGTCCCCGGCTTCCGTAAATACCCACATACGTGTCTGATTCAGTGCTGTATTCCACAGGTACAGGTTGTTTCCTTCGTTTACATTGTCTGCTCCAGGCTCGATCAGATAACCGGCAAATTCTACGTTATCAATGCGATAAACGCCCGGCCATTCTTTTGATGTCTCCAGAACGGTCAGCTCTGTGTTGACTTCTGTGCCCTCAAATGTTGCTTTGATCGTTGCTGTTCCGACTTTTTTTGCGATAACGGTATTTCCGGAAACTTCTGCGATATCCGGATTCTCACTGGTGATCACGGCTTTGCTTCCATCCAGCTCTTCGCCGTCTGCGTCAAATCCGGTCACAGCTGCGGTTGTGCTCTCACCGGTTCTTATGGTACTGCTGCCAAGAGAGAGTTTCACTTCCGGCTCTACCTTTGCAAGTCTCCATGCCTGTGCCGTATCGGACATACTTACCTGTGCATGGCGGTTTGCAGAAGTACTTGCATAACGGGAACCATTTTTCAGATAATACTGATCTTCTGTTCCTGCCACTTTCTCGATCGTCCATTTCTGGTTTGCTGATGCGGCATTCTTTCTCTGAAGGCTGACAACTGAAGTATCTGCCTGCATGACAAGCTCTGCATCCTGCTTGTTGTACCAGTAATAGCTTCCGTCCTCTGCCTGCTCAAAATAGAACATCTCACAGTCTGCCGGAGCAGTTGATCCCTGTTCCCACAGCCAGAGCGTATTACCCTCGGATGCCTGGTCCGCTCCCGGAGCCATTCGCTGCGTGGCATCTTCCGTGTGATAAATACGGTAGATTCCTTTCAATCCGTCCGCTGCTCTGCCGGTCTGTGCTTTTGCGACTGTTCCGAAGCTTCCGATGGAAGTCAGAACCATTGCCATGACAAGAACCATGGACAAAACAAAACGAACACTTCTGGTTACATTTTTCATTTTACTTTCCTCCTTTTCCGGGATTTTTTCCCTTTTGAAAAAAGTATAGGAAAGCAAGTGTTCCAGAAGTGTTCCTTTTTGAAGTGTTTACTGTTTTAATTACTGTAATTTGACATTACAATCCCGGCCTGACGTTCCAGAACCGGAAGAAAGGCCTCGCTCCAGGAATACTGTGCCATAAATTCATCTGAAAATTTTTCCGCTGCATGGATCTGCCCTTCCATCAGTTCATAATAATCACAGGAAACGCCCTTTGTCTCCAGATACATTCGTCCACGCTCGCTGTGAAGCATCCAGAGAAGTCCATGATCCCGCAGTGTATTTTTCAGGTTCATCACTGCTTTTCGGAAACGTCCTTTCACCTGTTCACTGAACGGTTCTTCTTCCCATAACAGATCCACGGCAAATTCCATTTCCACAATGCCGCCCCGTCTCGCCACAAGAAGTGCAAGCAGTTCTTTTGCTTTTCTGCTGCTAAAATCAATCGCATGACCGTTTAAAAACAGATCAAATCTGCCAAACGTGTGGATTTCCAGCTGCATTTCATCTTTTTGTTCCGTTCTTACCAGCCTTCTTGCTTTATCCAGTGCACGGTCCACCTCTTCCTGTCCAAACGGCTTCAGCAGATAATCGCAGGCATCCAGCTGATAGGCATCAAATGCGTACTGGTCATATGCTGTGACAAACGCTGCCTGAAGATCCGGTTTTTCTTTGTGCATCTGATCCAGCAGTTCCAGTCCCGTGATCCCCGGCATCCTGATATCACAAAATGCAAAATCCACCGGATGCCCGGCAACGTACTGCAATGCCTGCTTTGGGTTTACAAATTTTCCGCAAATTTCAATATCTTTGTGTTTTTCACATAAATAGCTTAATTCTTCCAGGATCAATGGTTCATCATCTATCAGAATAATTTTCATCTTCTGTCTCCTCCCATGGAATATGTATTGTCTGCCTGCACCCTTCTCCTTTTCTGCTCTCAATCTCAAGATCCGCATTTAGAAATTCTTTCAGACGCAGCTTCAGATTTCTTATGGCAATCCCGTCCGCATCTTTCAGTTTTTCGGTGTCAAATCCTGCCCCGTCATCCAGGATCTGAACACAGATTTCTCCGTTTTTTCGAAAACTTCGGATCTGTACGGTGCCGCCCTCCATCTTCTGGCAGATTCCGTGACATACCGCATTTTCTACCAGCGGCTGGATCGTCAGCGGCGGTATCTGGAACTTTTCTTCCTGAAGATCCCACTGAACCTGAAGACGCTCCCCAAAACGCATCTTTTCAATGTGCAGATACCGCTCGATCGTCTTACATTCTTCCCGAAACAGAATCATCTCTGCAGATTCCAGTGCATTCATATTTCCCCGCAAAAATACGGCAAAATCGTAGACCGCCTGTTCTGCCTCTTTCGGACGCGTCCGGCAGAGCACTTTGATCGACATCAGGGCATTCTGCAAAAAATGCGGTTTGATCTGATGCAGTGCAAGCTCCAGCCGGGCTTCCTGGAGCTTCTGCTCAATCTTCGCCGCCTCCAGTGCCCTCTGCTGAATTTTATTCATACGCCAGCGGTCAATGACATTGACACTCAGATCAAAAGCGATCACTCCGACAAGCATGAAAATACCTCCACTATAAGGAAGCATGCCGATATGTGCAAAATCTGACAATACGATCCCAGTATACAAAAGCAATATGCCTATTTCCCAGATCATATCTTCTCCGGATATTTCTTCTTTTTTGCGATACCCTGCAAAGCGGATCAGCAGTACCAGCCAGACACCCACGTCCATGGTCAGTTTCCATGATAAAATCCCTTCAAAAGCTGCAAGGCTCATCACAATGACACCGGTGATCAGAATCCCTTCCCGAATTCCGAAATCTTTTTTCTGCCGGTCTTTTTTATAACCGTTTTTCAGAAGAAATTCCCAGACCAGACTTTCCATCACGCATACAGAAAACAGAATCAGATCATAATATTTCAAAGTCCCGCCTATGACTGCCGAAAACGCTGCATCGGAATAGATCATACGGATGGCCAATAAGAACAGCACCAGAAAAACACTTCTGCTGTAACCGCTGTCCGGCGTGATCTTCAGCTGCAATAAATAAGAACATAAAAACAACATATGCATGCCAAGCAACAGGATCATCCAGGTATGATAACGGTCATACTGTTCACTCCACACGCTTTCCTCCTGGATCCGCGGTGTAAAAGACAACCCCGGAAGCAGATATCCCGCTGTTTCTATGATCAGATCACATTCCGAAGACTGAAGCGTAATGGTCGTCCTGATCGATGTATCCCTGCTGACTTTCAGTGCGTCCGGATTGGAAGAAACTACTCCGCTTTTTTCAATACATTTTCCATTCAGATAAATCCGATAAGCCGCCGGCATACCTTTCAGGCTCACAGAAACGTCAAACTGCGGCGGACAGTTTTTCAGTTTTACACGGTAACTTCCCCAGTTGAACATCCCTGCATTTTTTCGGGGCATATAAGAAGGCACCCTGACAAACTTCCCGAAAACCTGCTCTTCATCCAGCTCCGTAGCAATGAATTTCTGTTCAAAAAACTCCCATTCTCCGCACAGATCGACTGCTTTTCCGCTTTGCAGTCCAAACTGTTTGAAATCTGCTTCTCCCTTACAGACCACCTGTTTCTGCGGCATCATGAGAACGGTCAGCATTGCTGCAGTACATACAGCAAACACCGCAGCAAGAAAAAGAAACCTTCGATTTTTTTCTGTTCTATTTAAAATCCGCATATAAAAACTCATATCCTCCACCTGCAAGATTCATGCTTGTCTCAAAACCGGTCAGATTCCGGTTCAGTAACAGGCTTTCTTTTCGAAGCTGCAGCGGGATCATCGGCACATCTTCCATCAGTGCTTTCTCCGCTTTATATAAGGTACTAAGTCTGATCTGTTCATCCGTCTGCCTCTCGGCATCTCTTAAACATTTCTGCACCGTATCACTTTGATTTCCCTCTTCTCCATAGGTATAATCGTAATTCCAGCTCTGCAGATACGCCATCATATCTGCATATTCTGCGATAACGCCCGTGAGCGTAACCGTGCCGTTGTCTTTCTCTGCCCAGAATGCATCTCCGGTTGCCGTTTCCAGTTCCACCGAGATTCCAAGTTTTTTCTCCCACTGGCGTTTGATTTCCGTTCCTTCCTGTATGCTCCATGGATCATCATTGACCAGCAACCTGATGTTTACATCTTCCGCTCCGGAAATATTCATTTTTTTGAGTGCTTCGCCGAGCTTTTCTTCTGCAAGCTTCTGATTTCCGTATTTTGTACATGGCAGATCCTGATAATTCTCTGTGTAAGTTTTCAAAATTCCGAGGCCGTTTTCCGGAACATAACGTGCATTCGGCACAAGAAAATCACTGTCCATATTTTCTTTGTATTCTCCCCGGTTCAGTGCATAATTTAACGCCTGGCGAAATTCCCTGCACTGCAAAGGTCCTTCGGTCTGCAGATCCAGATAAAGACTTTCACAAATCCCGGTCATCACTTTTTTCTGAATTCCGGCACTGTATTTTTCCGCTCCTTTTAACGGGATCGGCATCACATCGACCTCTCCTTTTACAAATCTTTCGTATGCTTCATCGGATGACTCCAGACACACGGCTTCCACTTTATCCAGTTTGATATTGTCCCGCTCCCAGTAATAGGGATTCTTTTTCATACCTACCAGATCTTCACTCCACGTTTCCAGGGTAAACGGTCCGTTGCAGTCTTCCGGCCGCAATATTTCTGCTGCATCTTCTCTTATCGGTGCAAAACTTCGAAGTGCCAGAAGCTGCAAAAACTGAACCTGCGGATGCTCCAGTTCGATCTGAAGCGTTTTCTCATCCAGCACCGTCACGCCCAATTCTTCGATTTTCTTTTTTCCCTGATAAATATCTTCTGCATTTTTTATGATCGCTGCATAAGAATTAAAATTCTCCGGCTCCATCAGCCTTTGAAAAGCCCGAAGAAAATCGCCTGCCGTGACAGGCATACCGTCACTGTAACAGGCATCATCCCGCAGATAAAACGTATAAACCTTCTGATTCTCCGAAATTTCATAGCGATCCGCCATGCCATACTGAAGTTCATACTGATAGATCCGCATCAGCCCCTCCAGCAGATAACAGGCAATCGTCTGCTCCGCAATGCTTTTTAATTTCAGATGATTGATCCCGTCCCCCGAAAACCTGCTGTAATTGACATATCGCATGACCTTCTCCTGATTGTCGGATTTTTTCATTACATTTTCCGTTTCTTTCTGCCGTGCACATCCCCCGATCAGCAAAATCATCATAAAAAGCAGAAAAAATCGTCCCAAAAACTTTTTCATAGCCACTTTCCCTTCTCCCGATATTGTTAATACCATGATATAATATTTTTTCTCTTTTTTCAATCTGTCAGAGCAGATGGAATATTGCATCCCACAGCCTGCAAAAGTGAACATCATCTCACATCTGATCTGAAGAATGCCGGACAAAAGACAAAAAGACAGATGCACCATGACGGCAGCAATTCCGTCACGTGCTCTGTCTTTTGGATGCCAACATTTAAACACTGTGCAATGCCGGCTTTTTATTTCTTATATTTTATTTTGTGCGTACTTTCTTCTTTGCACTGTAAGCGGTGTAAACTTTCTCGTTATCCACTACTTTGTATACTTTGACTCTTACATAGTACGTTTTCTTTGCGGAAAGTCTCTTGATCGTTTTTGCTTTCCTGGAAGCGGAAACGGTAACGGTCTTTTTGCCTTTGAAGTTTGCTTTCTTAGCATATTCAATCACATAGCCGTCTGCTCCTTCTACGCTCTTCCAGTTGACTTTCACAGACTTCTTAACACCTTTGACAGCTTTTACTTTCACTTTCTTAGCTGCAAATTCTGTCTTAGCCAGCTGGCTCTCCAGACGTTTCTGCATTGCCTGCACTTCTTCTAACTGTTTCTGTGCTTCGGCTCTCTTTTCTTCTGCCTCTTTCTGGGCTTTCGCAAGGATCTCTTCTGCTTTCTTCTGTGCTTCTTCGGCTGCTTTCGCTGCGGCTTCTGCATTTGCCTGGGCTGCTTTCGCTGCATCCGCACTTGCCTTTGCAGCACCTGCGGCTGCCTCTGCAAGGCCTTTTTTTGCATTTTCAGCTGTTGTTTTGGCTGCCTCCGCGGCTGTTTTTGCT
This sequence comes from Ruminococcus sp. MCC718, assembly GCF_018783905.1. Taxonomy (NCBI): domain Bacteria; kingdom Bacillati; phylum Bacillota; class Clostridia; order Eubacteriales; family Oscillospiraceae; genus Ruminococcus; species Ruminococcus sp. MCC718. Next base: position 251 of record NZ_WQNP01000014.1, on the reverse strand, counting down.
GCTTCTGCATCGTTTGCATAATTCTTTGCTGCATCCTCTGCTTCTTTTGCGGCTTTCTGTGCTGCCTCTGCTTTTGCCTGGGCTGCTTCGGAAGCGGTCTGTGCTTTCTTAGCCTCTGCTTCTGCAGTTTCTGCGGCTTTCTGTGCAACTTCTGCTTTTGCCTGGGCTGCCTCTGCTGCTGCTTTGTCAACATCGGCTGCTGCCTTTGCTTCTTCTGCGGCTTTCTTTGCTTCTTCTGCGGCTGCTTTTAC
>NZ_WQNP01000112.1:393-47139 GCF_018783905.1 Ruminococcus sp. MCC718 | reverse complement strand
CTTTATAAAGAGCGGCATCTTGTAGAAAAGCTGTTCTTGAAATTAAAAGCGTATCGGAGGATAGCGACCCGTTATGATAAGGATGCATTTGGAGAAGCACCAGACAATGCTTCCAAAGTAGATGATGAAAATGTTGTAACCTACTACAGCAAGAATGATGCTGATTCCGATTCTGCAAAATATGCAGCAAAAGGCGGCTGGATCTCCGATAAAGCAACCGATGAAAAACTCGTTCCGGTTGAGACAAGCAATCAGTGGATACTGCTGGATGTTTATAAAGGCAGAATCACCATGGAACAGTTCATTGCAGGACTGAGTGTAGATCAGATGTCCTGGATTGTAAATGGTGTTGACGTCGGAACAGAAAGTACAGCCGGAAGAAGCGAACTTGGTACGTTTGAATACCGCGATGAAGATACTTATAAATATACTGACGCAAACGGAAACGAGACAAGAAGCGGCGGAAATACACTTGGATGGGCAGCACTTTATACATCCGGTACCGTTTGGGCATCCACACCGAACTATTACAACACACTGCTGATCCCAAGTACCGACCTTTCGGATGGCCTGCCGGAGCACGTATCACAAAGACCGGCCAGAAGACATTGTGGCAGCTGGTTTCTCCGATCCAGGTAGAGCAGGATGAGGACGGCAACTATTATGTAGCAAAAGAAGCAGAATTTGACAGACAGGATAATGCAACTTATTATCAGTATGCAACTGCTTTCCCGGTAGGCGTGACACTGGCACAGACCTACTGGATGCAGACGCACTGGAAAGTGCAGATGTAAACGGTGACGGAAACGTAGATACCAACGATGCAGTTCTGATCTTACAGTACAGTGCAGAGAAAATCTCAAACTTCTAAAAAATAAATTCCAAACACATATCACAGGCAGGAGTCGGGTTTTGCAAAAGAGCAGAACCCGGCTCTTTTACCTTAGTCGAAGAAGAAAGAACATGATATGGAGCACCTGATTCTGGCATCAAAGAACATTGTTATAGTACAAATGGAAGATTCCGGAAGTCTCAGAATATCAAAAATGTTAAAATAGAAGTAAATATGGAGAAGGAAAAAATGGAAGGAGGATTTCTTGTGCGATTATTATGCGTGGACGATGAAAAACTGGTATTGGATACACTGCTTCACTATATCGACTGGAAAAATTTTGGTGTGGAAGAAGTGTATGGGGCTTACAGTGTAAACGAGGCAAAACAATATTTCAAACAGAAGCGGATCGACGTTGTGATCTGTGATATTGAAATGCCGGGAGAGGGCGGAATGGAACTGATGTACTGGCTCGGAGATCATAATCCGGAAGTCATCCGCATTTTATTATCCTGCCATACGGAATTTTCCTATGCGGCAGAAGCAATCCGCTGCGGAGTCTTCCGCTATCTGGAAAAACCCCTGAATATGGAACAGTTAAAAGAGGCACTGGAACAGGCAGAAACAGAAAAAAAGAGAAAGAATATGAAGCTTGCCTTGTTGAAATCCCAGATTGATGCCGTTGAGCAGCACATGGAAGAGGGGATCGAAGATTCACCGGTTGTGAAAGCAGCAGAGTATATGAAACAGGATCCGGCGATCAGCAGAGAAGAGCTTGCGAAAAAGCTGTATATGAGCCCGGTACATTTGGCAAGGATTTTCAAAAAAGAAACCGGCATGACGCTGAATGAATATGCAACAGAGCTTCGCATGGAGGAGGCGAAAAGTCTGCTGGCAAATACAAGAAAAAGCATCAGCTGGATCGCAAGTCAGCTCTGCTATCAGAATTTTTCATATTTTTCCAGAGTATTTAAAAAAGAGACCGGGATGAGCCCAGGAGAATATCGGGAACATTATATGGCATAAAAGAACGGTTTGTCAGAAAAGCAGTCCATTGTAAAAACAGTGGGCTGTTTTTGTTGTGGTGATAAAAGATGCAGATTTGTTGTTTGCCGCATATAGAGAAGGAATCTTCAATGGTCAAAAAAACTTTGATTATCAAAATATTTTTCTTGACAAATGATTTTTCTTGCATTATACTTTGAAAGTCAAAATATTTGAGACGCATAATAAAATACAAGATGTCAGGGAAATAATCTTATCTTGTGGGCAAGAAGGATGCTTTGTATGCAAGTCCCTGGCATGATGCAAATAAAACCATGAAAAATAAAGGAGAAATCAAAATGTTTGAAAAAATGAAAGAATTAATCGCAGAACAGTTAAATTGCCCGGCAGAGGAGATCAAAATGGAAAGTTCTTTTAAAGAGGATCTGGGTGCAGATTCCCTGGATTTGTTTGAACTTGTGATGTCCCTGGAAGATACTTACGGTGTGGAAATCCCATCCGAAGAACTGGAACAGCTGACGACGGTTGAAAGTGTTGTGGATTACCTGAAACAGAAGGGCGTAGAAGCGTAAGCGTAAATAGCAGGAAAAGCATAAAAGCCTGTTTTGGAATCCGTAACAACAGATGGAGGAGTATAACATGAAATCAGAAGTGACAGAACTTCTTGGAATAAAATATCCGATCATTCAGGGCGGTATGGCATGGGTGGCAGAACATAATCTTGCGGCAGCGGTGTCAAATGCCGGAGGGTTTGGTATTATCGGAGCTGCAAATGCACCAGCCGAATGGGTGCGTGATGAGATCCGCAAGGCAAAAGAACTGACGGACAAACCGTTTGGTGTCAATGTCATGCTGCTGAGTCAGCATGCGGATGAAGTGGCACAGGCAGTTGCAGAAGAAGGCGTAAAAGCGGTTACGACCGGTGCCGGAAGTCCGGAAAAATATATGAAGATGTGGAAAGAGGCGGGTATTCTCGTCATTCCGGTGGTAGCTTCCGTGGCACTTGCAAGAAGAATGGAACGCGTCGGAGCCGATGCACTGGTTGCAGAAGGAATGGAGTCCGGCGGACATATCGGTGCTCAGACGACGATGACACTGGTTCCGCAGATTGTGGATGTGGTAAACATTCCAGTTATCGCAGCCGGAGGCATCGCCGATGGCAGAGGATTTGCAGCGGCAAGGATGCTTGGAGCAGATGCCGTTCAGATGGGGACACGTTTTATCGTTTCAAAAGAATCCATTGTTCACGAAGCTTATAAAGAACGTGTGCTGAAAGCAAGAGATATCGATTCGGAAGTTACCGGCATGAGCATCGGACATCCTGTCCGCTGTCTGAGAAATCAGATGACCAGAGAATATCTGAAACTGGAAAAAGAAGGGGCTTCGTTTGAAGAACTGGAGCTGATGACGCTCGGCACACTGCGTAAGGCAGTTGTGGAGGGAGATGTGACAAGAGGAACCGTTATGGCAGGTCAGAGTGCAGGTCTGGTGAAACAGGAACAGACTTGCAGTGAGATGATCGAAGAGATCATGGATCAGGCAAAAAAACTTCTGAAAGAGGCATAGAAGATGGGCAAAATTGCATTTGTATTCCCGGGGCAGGGTGCACAGCATGCCGGCATGGGAAAAGAATTTTATGAGAGAAGTGAAAAGGCAAGAGAGATTTTTGACCTCGCTTCGAAAGCGACCGGGCTGGACATTCCGGCACTCTGTTTTGAAGAAAATGAAAAACTGAACGAAACGCAGTACACGCAGATTGCAATTCTCGCCTGTGAAGCAGCGATCCTTGGAGCAGTGAGGGAAGCAGGGCTTGCTGCGGATGTCAGTGCGGGGCTCAGCCTCGGAGAATATGGTGCACTGATCACGAGCGGTGTGCTGGATATGGAAACAGCATTTCGCGTGGTGCGTCAGAGAGGCATTTTTATGCAGGAAGCAGTTCCGACAGGCGGAGCGATGGCGGCTGTGATCGGTATGGATGGAGAACAGATCCGGAAAATCTGTCAGGAAACAGAAGGCAGAGTTTCGGTGGCGAATTATAACTGTCCGGGGCAGGTCGTGATCACAGGAGAAGATACTGCTGTTGAGAGAGCGGGCATGGCTTTAAAAGAAGCCGGTGCAAGAAGGGTGCTGCCGCTCAAGGTCAGCGGTCCGTTTCATTCTCCAATGCTGGAAGGGGCAGGAAAAAAACTGGTAGAAGTCTTAAAAACGGTAACGGTACAGGCACCGGTGACCCCATATGTGACAAATGTCACAGCAGAATATGTGACAGAAGAGGAAGCAATCAAAGAACTTCTTGCAAAGCAGGTAGCATCTTCTGTGTTATGGCAGCAGAGTGTGGAGCGTATGATCGCAGATGGCGTTGATACATTTGTGGAGATCGGACCTGGGAAAACGCTAACTGGTTTTCTTCGAAAGATCGACTGCAGTGTCAAGGGATTTTCCATTGAAAAACCGGAAGATCTGGAAAAAGTACTGGAAAGCAGAGGTAATCGATAATGGAAGAAAAAATCGCACTGGTGACCGGTGCATCCAGAGGGATCGGTTCTCAGATCGCAAAAACACTGGCAAAGAAAAATATTTTTGTTGTGGTAAATTATAGCGGTTCAAAAGAGAAAGCAGAGCAGACGGCAGAAGAGATCATAAATGCGGGAGGAAAAGCCGTGGTTTATGGCTGTGATATTTCAGATTTTTATGCCACAGAAGATATGGTCAAAGAAATCGTAAAGCAATATGGACGGCTGGATATTCTCATCAATAATGCCGGAATTACAAAAGACAATCTGATCATGCGGATGAGCGAAGCAGATTTTGACCGTGTGATTGAAGTCAATTTAAAAGGTGCATTTAATACGATCCATGCAGCGGCAAGACAGATGATCCGCCAGAAAAGCGGAAAAATCGTAAACATCGCATCCGTATCCGGTGTGCTTGGAAATGCCGGTCAGGCAAATTATGCAGCTGCAAAAGCAGGGATCATCGGCCTTACCAAAACCATAGCCCGCGAATTTGCAGGCAGAAATATTCAGGTAAATGCCGTTGCACCAGGATTTATTGAGACAGATATGACAGAAAAACTTTCTGATACTATAAGAGAACAGGCAACACAGCAGATTCCGATGAAAAAATTCGGGCATCCGGAAGATGTAGCGGAAGCAGTGGCATTTCTTACATCTGATGCGGCATCCTATATCACAGGTCAGGTGCTCTGTGTGGATGGCGGCATGGCGATGTAATGTAAAAACAGGAGGCAAGATATGAGACGAGTTGTAGTGACTGGTATGGGAGCCGTGACACCAATTGGCATCGGTGTTGAGAATTTCTGGAACAGTGTCAAAGAAAAAAGAACCGGATTTGATAAGATCACCAAATTTGACACCACAGGGTTCAAGGCAAGCCTGGCGGCAGAGATCAAAGATTTTGATCCGAAAGAATTTATGGATTTCAAGGCAGCAAGACGTATGGAGTTGTTCTGTCAGTATGCAGTGGTGGCTGCAGCGGAAGCAATGAAGAATGCGGGCATTGATATGGAAAAAGAAGATCCTTACCGTGTGGGCTGTTATGTCGGTTCCGGTATCGGAAGTCTGCAGGCAATGGAACGGGAGCATAAAAGACTGCTGGAGCGTGGAGCATCCAGGATCAATCCGCTTCTTGTTCCGCTGATGATCTCTAACATGGCATGCGGAAATGTTTCCATTCAGCTGGGACTGAAAGGCAAAAGCCTGAATGTGGTGACTGCCTGTGCGACCGGAACCCATTCCATCGGCGAAGCGTTCCGCAGTATTCAGATCGGAGATGCCGATGTGATCGTGGCAGGCGGTACAGAAGCAGCCATCTGTCCGATGGGTGTCGGAGGCTTTTCCGCTCTGACGGCACTGTCTTCTGCGACAGATCCGAAACGTTGTTCCATCCCGTTTGACAAGGACCGCAGCGGATTTGTGATGGGTGAAGGTGCAGGTGTTGTTGTTTTAGAAGAACTTTCTCATGCACAGGCAAGAAACGCCAATATTCTGGCGGAAGTGGTCGGCTATGGCTGTACCAGCGATGCTTACCATATCACATCACCGGCGGAAGACGGTGAGGGTGCGGCAAGAGCGATGAGTGATGCCGTTGCAGAGGCAAACATTGATAAAACAGAGCTGACCTATATCAATGCACACGGAACCAGCACACATCACAATGACCTCTTTGAGACCAGAGCGATCAAAAAAGCCTTTGGAGAGCATGCGTACAACATCCGCATCAATTCCACGAAATCCATGGTCGGTCATATGCTCGGTGCAGCCGGTGCGGTGGAATTTATCACCTGCGTCAAAGAACTGGAAGAAGGTTATATCCATCCGACCGTCGGATTTCTGGAAGCAGAAGAAGAGATGGATTTAAATTATGTGCCAGATACAGAAATCAGGGAATCGTTTGATTATGCCTTAAGCAATTCCTTCGGATTTGGCGGACACAATGCAAGTATTCTGATCAAAAAGTATCACTAGGAGGAATCAGATATGGAGATCGAAAAAATTCTTACGCTGATCGATAAAGTTTCTGCATCCGGGCTGACTGAATTTACTTTAGAAGAAGGCAATCTTCAGCTTTGCATGAAAAAAGAAAAAGTCGTAAAGATCTGCACGGAAGATACCGCAGCAGATCAGGGCGAGGTTTTTATAGAAGCAGGGAAAAACAGCGTCGCATCCCGTAATCCTGCAAACCATGATCCAGAAGAATCTTTTACAGGGAATATCGAAAATGAGGAAAATCTCGTCTGCTCACCGCTGGTTGGCACGTTCTATCTGGCACCGTCTCCGGAAGAAGATCCATTTGTAAAACCGGGAGATACGGTGACAAAAGGTCAGACAATCGGCATCATTGAAGCAATGAAACTGATGAATGAAATTGTGGCAGAGTGTGACGGTACCGTAGAAAAAGTACTTGCGGAAAACGGTGAGATGGTAGAATATGGACAGCCACTATTCTGTATTAAATAATATCGTCTTTGGAGGAAGAAAAAATGTCAGTGATGAAAGCAAAAGAAATCATGGAAGTGATCCCACACAGACAGCCGATGCTTCTGATCGATACGATTGAAGAACTGACACCGGGCGAGCATGGAATTGGCAAGAAGTGTGTCAGTTACAACGAACCCTATTTTGCAGGTCATTTTCCACAGGAACCAGTTATGCCTGGTGTACTGATGATTGAGGCTCTGGCTCAGGTCGGTGCAGTTGTGATGTTATCGTGTCCGGAATATAAGGGGAAAACAGCTTATTTTGGTGCCATCAACCAGGCAAAATTCAAACGGAAAGTGGTTCCGGGGGATGTCCTGATGCTGGAAGTGGAAATGATCAAGAAGAAAGGTCCGATCGGGATCGGAAAAGCCGTGGCAACGGTTGAAGGGGAAGTAGCCGTATCTGCAGAGCTGACCTTTGCGATCGGATAAAAAGGAGAGAAAGATGTTTCAGAAAATATTGATCGCCAACCGGGGGGAAATTGCACTTCGGATCATACGTGCATGCAGAGAACTTGGCATTCGTACCGTTGCCATCTATTCACAGGCGGATGCGGAAGCACTGCACGCTCAGCTGGCAGACGAAGCCATCTGTATCGGACCATCTGCCGCAGCGGAGAGTTATCTTGATATGGAACGTATTTTAAGTGCCTGTATTGCAGCAAAAGCAGATGCCATTCATCCGGGATTTGGATTTTTGTCGGAAAACAGTAAATTTGCAGATATGTGCAGAAAATGCGGGATCACCTTTATCGGTCCGTCCGCAGAGGTGATCGAACGCATGGGAAACAAATCCGAAGCCAGAAATACCATGATAAAAGCCGGCATCCCGGTTGTGCCGGGAACCGAAAGACCACTCACCGATGCTGGGAAAGCAAAAGAGGCGGCAGATCAGATCGGCTATCCGGTCATGATAAAAGCGGCACTTGGAGGCGGAGGAAAAGGCATGCGGCTTTCGCAGACAGCGGAAGATTTTCTGGAAAATTTCAAGGTAGCACAGCTGGAAGCAATCCGCGGTTTCGGAGACGACTCCATGTATATCGAGAAATATATCGAAGAGCCGAAACATATTGAGTTTCAGATTCTTGCCGATAAATTCGGCAACGTCATTCAACTTGGGGAGCGTGACTGTTCCATTCAGAGAAATCATCAGAAAGTGATTGAAGAATCTCCAAGCAGCGTGCTGGATGAAACACTGCGAAAAGAAATGGGAGCGGTGGCAGTGCGTGCCGCAAAAGCAGCAGCTTACGAAAATGCCGGAACGATTGAATTTCTTCTGGATAAGCAGAAGCGTTATTATTTTATGGAGATGAACACCCGGATCCAGGTAGAACATCCGGTGACCGAAATGGTATCTGGCGTGGATCTGATCAAGGAACAGATTTATATTGCAGCCGGTTTGCCGCTTGATCTGACGCAGGAAGAGATCACGTTACGCGGTCATGCACTGGAATGTCGCATCAACGCCGAAGATCCAAAGAAGAATTTTATGCCGTGTCCAGGAAAGGTCGGTCAGATACATTTGCCGGGTGGCTTTGGCGTGAGGGTTGATACTGCTATTTACGGTGGATGTGAGATATCGCCTTACTATGATTCAATGGCGGCAAAAGTGATTGTTCATGACAGGACAAGACAGGGGGCGATCCAGAAAATGAGAAGTGCCCTTGGCGAACTGGTTCTGGAAGGGATCACAACAAATCTTGATTTTCAGTTTCAGATTCTGGATGATGAGGATTTTATCAATGGAAATTTTGATACTTCTTTTATAGAGAAAAAGTTTCAGATGGAAAAAGAATAAGGAGGCCAAAGCATGGCAATTTTCAAATCCATGTTTAAAAAGACAGGCTATATAAAAATTGGATCGCAGCCAGAAGAGAAGGGACCGTCTGTACCGGATGGTATGTGGCTGAAATGCTCAAAATGTAAAAAAATGGTCTATCGGGAAGATGTAAAAGAAAAGTTTTACACCTGTCCGAAATGCGGTGACTATTTTCGAATCAAGGCAAAGACCAGACTTCGCCTGCTGCTTGATAAAGGAAGCTTTCAGGAATGGGGAACGGATATCGAAGAGAAAAATCCGATTGATTTTCCGGAATACGAAGAAAAACTTTCTGATACGAGAAGAAAAACAGGATTAAAGGAAGCCGTTACGATCGGAAAAGGAAGCATCTGTGGATGGGAAACGGTAATCGGTGTATGCGATGCCAGATTTCTGATGAGCAGCATGGGATATGTAGTAGGAGAGCGTATCACGCAGGCATTTGAACAAGCGACAGAGGAAAAACTGCCAGTGATCCTGTTTTGTTGTTCCGGTGGGGCGAGAATGCAGGAAGGGATTATTTCTCTGATGCAGATGGCAAAAACAACAGCGGCAATCAGACGTCACAGCGATGCAGGCCTTCTTTACATTCCGGTGCTGACGGATCCGACAACGGGTGGTGTGACGGCAAGTTTTGCCATGCTTGGCGATGTGATCCTTGCAGAGCCAGGAGCCCTGATTGGATTTGCAGGTCCGCGTGTGATCCGTCAGACAACCGGAGAAAAACTGCCGGACGGATTCCAGAGAGCGGAGTTTTTGCTGGAAAAAGGCATGATCGATGCGATTATTGAGCGTAAAAATATGAGAGAAGAACTTGGAAAATTACTTAGGCTTCACAGTCAGAAAGCAGCAGAAACCTTTGCATCAAAAGCAAGCATGTTCCAAGCAGATCCCATAGAAGAAAAGAACTCTGATAAAGAAAATAAAAAGGAGAAAAGTGCCTGGGAGCGGGTGGAACTGTCACGCAGTCCGGCAAGATGCACGGCGGGAGATTATATCGATCAGATTTTTGAAGATTTTACTGAACTTCACGGGGATCGCTGCTTTGGAGATGATGGAGCTGTGATCGGCGGAATCGCCACACTTTCAGGTATTCCGGTTACAGTCATCGGACAGCAGAAGGGGAAAAATACCAGGGAAAATATCCGCTGCAATTTTGGCATGGCATCTCCGGAAGGCTATCGTAAGGCACTTCGTCTGATGAAACAGGCAGAAAAATTCCATCGTCCGATCATCTGTTTTGTGGATACGCCGGGGGCTGCCTGCGGGATCGGAGCAGAAGAACGCGGACAGGGCAGAGCGATCGCAGAAAATCTCAGTGAGATGTCAGGTCTGAAAGTTCCGGTACTCAGCATTGTGATCGGAGAAGGCGGAAGCGGAGGGGCACTTGCCCTTGCCGTGGCAAATGAAGTCTGGATGATGGAAAATGCCACCTACTCGATCCTTTCGCCGGAAGGATTTGCATCGATTCTCTGGAAAGACGGAAAACGTGCAAAAGAAGCGGCAGGGATCATGAAGATCACGGCAAAAGATTTAAAAGAACTTGGTGTGATCGAGTGGATCGTTCCGGAAGTCGAGCCGGCACAGAAGAAAAATCTGGAAACGATTGCAGGAAACATGAAAGAACATATGCTCTGTTTCCTGGAAAAACAGGAAGAAAAAAGCGAAGATCAGCTTGCCATAGAACGCTACGAGCGTTTTCGCAGGTATTAGATGTCTGACTTTGACATCGTACAAAAGGACGGAATATATATGGACAGAAAACCATTAAAAATCGGAGACTTAACTGCAAGGATTCCGGTGATTCAGGGCGGAATGGGTGTTGGGATCAGTCTTTCGCATCTGGCAGGCAGTGTGGCGGCAAATGGCGGTGTCGGTATCCTTTCTGCCGCACAGATCGGATTTCGAGAGCCAGATTTTGAAGAACATCCAAAAGAAGCGAATCTGCGTGCCATACAGTCCCAGCTTGCAAAGGCAAGAGCACTTGCAGGCGGCGGAATCGTCGGATTTAATATCATGGTTGCCACAAAAGATTATGCAGATTACGTGAAGGCTGCTGTAAAAGCCGGGGCGGATCTGATCATTTCCGGGGCAGGGCTTCCGGAAAAACTCCCGGAATATGTAAAAGGCAGCAACACGAAGATCGCACCGATCGTTTCCACAGAAAAAGCGGCCAAAGTGATGCTGCGGATCTGGAAAAGAAAATACAATGTTGTGCCGGATCTGTTGGTGATCGAAGGACCAAAAGCAGGCGGACATCTGGGCTTTCACCGGGAACAGCTGGAAATATTTACGGATGAGACCTATGCACAGGAAGTAAAAAAAATCCTGACCGTGGTAAGAGAAATCGAAGCGGACAGCCACAAAAATATACCGGTCGTGCTGGCAGGCGGGATCTATGACCGTGCCGATATGGATCGGGCTCTGGCACTTGGCGTGGATGGCGTACAGATGGGGACACGCTTTGTCACGACATACGAGTGTGACGCAGATCTGTCTTATAAACAGGCGTACATCGACTGTAAAAAAGAACAGATCGGTATTGTCAAAAGCCCGGTCGGCATGCCGGGTCGTGCTATTTTCAATACCTTTATCAAACATGGTTCGCATAAAATTGATAAAAAATGTCTCCATTGCCTGGAACACTGTAATCCAAAAGAAATCCCTTACTGTATCACACGTGCATTGATCGCGGCGGCGAAAGGAAATCTGGACGAAGCACTGCTGTTCTGTGGGGCAAATGCCTGGAAGGCAGAAAAACTGGAGCATGTGGCGGACATTATGGAAGAACTAAAGTAAAATCTCCGGAATTCTGGAAATGCAGATATCTGTCTGTTTTCAGAATTCCGGGGATTTTTTTCTCTGTACAAATTACAAAACAGAGTATATAATGAAGTGAAATGACGTTTTGGGAAGCATAGAAAAGCCCAAGGATGAGGAGGAAAGATATGAGCAAAGTCAGAACACGTTTTGCACCAAGTCCGACAGGAAGGATGCACGTAGGAAATTTAAGAACTGCATTATATGCATATCTGATTGCAAAACATGAAGGAGGAGACTTTATTCTCCGTATAGAGGACACCGACCAGGAGCGTTACGTGGAAGGTGCATTGGATATTATTTACCATACACTCAAAGAAACAGGTCTGGTTCATGATGAAGGTCCGGATCTGGATGGCGGCGTTGGTCCGTATGTACAGAGCGAGCGTCAGGCACAGGGCATTTACCTGAAATATGCCAAAGAGCTGGTTGAAAAAGGGGAAGCATATTACTGTTTCTGCGGCAAAGAGCGTCTGGAATCTTTAAAACAGGAAGTTGCCGGAAAAGAAATTATTGTTTATGACAAACACTGTCTGCATCTTTCCAAAGAAGAAGTAGAAGCCAAACTGGCAGCAGGCGTTCCGTATGTTATCCGTCAGAACATCCCGAATGAAGGAACGACTTCTTTCGAAGATGAGATTTACGGAAAGATTGAAGTTCCGAACTCAGAGCTGGATGATATGATTCTGATTAAATCTGATGGATATCCGACCTACAATTTTGCAAATGTAGTTGATGACCACCTGATGGGCATCACTCATGTGGTAAGAGGAAATGAATATCTGTCATCTTCACCGAAATACAATCGTCTGTATGCGGCATTTGGCTGGGATGTTCCGGTTTATGTGCACTGCCCGCTGATCACAAACGAAGAGCATAAAAAGCTGAGCAAACGCTGCGGTCATTCTTCTTACGAAGACCTGATCGAGCAGGGATTTGTGACAGAAGCAGTTGTAAACTATGTGGCACTGCTTGGATGGTGTCCGTCTGACAACCGTGAGATCTTTTCTCTGGAGGAGCTGGTAGAAGCTTTTGATTATCATCATATGAATAAATCACCGGCTGTTTTTGATATGGGCAAATTAAGATGGATGAACGGTGAATATATCAAGGCGATGGATTTTGATAAATTCTACGAGCGTGCACTGCCATATCTGAAAGAAGCGATCCACAAAGATCTGGATCTGAAAAAGATCGCATCTCAGGTTAAGACACGTATCGAAGTATTCCCGGAGATCAAAGAGCTGATCGATTTTTATGAAGAAGTTCCGGAGTATGATACACAGATGTATTGCCACAAAAAAATGAAAACAACAGAGGAAACTTCTCTGAACCTGTTAAAAGAAGTACTTCCTCTGCTTGAGGCACAGGATGATTACAGCAACGATGCACTGTTTGAGGCACTGGTAGCATTCGGTAAAGAACATGGATATAAGACCGGGTATATCATGTGGCCGATTCGTACTGCTCTTTCCGGTAAACAGACAACACCGGCAGGTGCAACCGAGATCCTGGAGATTCTTGGAAAAGAAGAATCCATCAAACGCATCCATGCGGCAATAGAGAAATTGGAGAAATAATCTATGAGTTTGAGTGAAACTCAGTCCAGGGCAGTCGCCCATGGAGCAGGTCCCTGCATCTGTCTTGCAGGGCCTGGCTCCGGAAAAACCACCGTTATCACCGAGAGAACAAAATACCTGATCGAAAAGCAGGGGATCAGCCCATCGGAAATCCTGGTCATCACGTTTACCAAAGCAGCATCCATCGAGATGCGGGAGCGTTTTCACAATGCAATGAAGGGACGTTATGCACCGGTTACTTTTGGTACCTTTCATGCGGTCTTTTTTACGATCCTTAAAGCTGCCTATCACTATACGGCAGAAAATATTTTAAGAGAAGAAGAGAAATATACGATCCTGCGTGATATTTTGGAACCGATGGATCTGGAGATCGAAGATGAGAAGGAGTTTCTTTTGGGTGTCACAGAGGAGATCAGTCTGATCAAAAACGAGCGGATATCGCTTGAGCATTATTATTCTTCTAATTGCCCGGAAGATGTGTTCCGCAGTATTTTCAGAGAATATCAGCAGGCTCTGATACGGAAACGGAAACTGGATTTTGATGATATGCTGGTCTGCACTTACGAACTGTTAAAAGCAAGACCGGATATCTGCAGGGGATGGCAGAAACGTTTCCGCTATATTCTGATCGATGAATTTCAGGATATCAATGCGATCCAGTATGAGACGGTCAAACTTCTGGCACAGCCTGGAAACAATCTGTTTATCGTCGGCGATGATGACCAGTCTATCTATCGTTTTCGCGGTGCAAAGCCGGAGATTATGTTGAATTTTCAGAAAGATTTTCCGAAAGCTGTGATGATCCAGCTTGCAGAGAATTACCGTTCGACGGAGTGCATCATCAAAGGAGCCGGCAGGGTGATCGCTCACAACACCAACCGTTTTCAGAAAAGCACACATGGCATCCGCGGAAACGGAGAGAAGATCACAATCTCTTTCTTTCAGAATCAGGCAATGGAGGCTCTGGCGGTTGTCAAAAAAGTGCAGGATATGCTGCGAGACGGAAGAGAGCCGCAGGAGATCGCAGTTCTGTTCCGGACGAATACCGGAGCACGTATTTATCTGGAAAAATTCATGGAATACAACCTCCCGTTCCGGATGCGGGACGGACTGCCGAATATTTACGAACACTGGATCGCAAACGATCTGTTTACCTACATACGCATTGCAAACGGAAATCGCAGCCGGAAAGATTTTCTGCAGATCATAAACCGTCCGAACCGTTATATCAGCCGTGATTATCTGGATTCCCAGACGGTTACACTGGAAGGACTGCGGCAGAAATGTCAGGGGCGGGACTGGATGGAAGATCGGATCGACCGCCTGGAATATGATCTTTCCTGTATTGCGAAAATGAAGCCTTATGCGGCGATTAATTATATCAGGCATGCGGTAGGATATGAAGAATATTTGAGAGAATATGCACAGTTTCGCAGGATCAAGCCGGAAGAGCTGTATGAGGTTTTAGATGAACTTCAGGAAGCAGCCAGAAGTTTTGATACTTTTGATGCCTGGTGTGTCCATATGGAAGAATATAAAGAAGCTTTGCAGAAAAAGAGCAGTGAGCAGAAAGAAGAAGCAAAGGCGGTTGTTTTTACAACACTGCACAGTGCCAAAGGTCTGGAGTTTCCGGTGGTATTTCTTGTGGATGCAGTGGAAGGCAATATGCCGCACCGGAAAGCAGTAATGGATGTGGATATCCAGGAAGAACGCCGTCTGTTTTATGTGGGCATGACGCGGGCAAAAGACAAGCTCTATCTGTATTATGCAAAAGAACGCTATGGGCAGGAGCTGTCCTGTTCCAGATTTATTGAAGAACTGCGAGGAGACGGCACACCAAAACCCGGACAGGGAGAAAAAAGGAGACAGACGATATGACATCAAATACAGAGAAAAGTTTGCAGATTTTAAAAGAAGAGATACAAAGGCTGGAAGAACAGGGCATTTCCGGGCATATTTTAGAAGAACTTATGGAATTTCGAAGAGAAAATGATACGGGCGATGCGGCAGAAGAACGCTGCATCCGTCCGCAGATCCCGTTTTTCGGAAAAGAGGTTCTGGAAATGGCGATCGCGGCTCTGTTAGCGGGCGAAAACGTGCTGCTCTGCGGCGGAAAGGCCACCGGGAAAAATATTCTTGCAGAAAATCTTGCCTGGCTTTTTAGAAGGCCAACTTATAATATTTCTTTTCATGTCAATACAGACAGCAGTACACTGATCGGTACGGATACGTTCCGCAACAACGAAGTCCAGCTGCGGGAAGGTCCGATTATCCAGTGTGCAAAAACCGGAGGTTTTGGGATCCTTGATGAAATCAACATGGCAAAAAACGATGCCGTATCGGTGTTGCATGCAACTTTGGATTACCGCAGAGCAATTGATGTGCCGGGATACGAAAGAGTTGTACTTCATCCGGCTACGCGTTTTATCGGTACAATGAACTATGGCTATGCCGGCACAAAAGAGTTAAACGAAGCACTTGTTTCCAGATTTGTGGTTATCAATATGCCGTCACCGGATGAGGAAACTCTGAATCATATTTTAAAGAGCATGTATCCAACCTTAAAAGAATCTGCGGCAGAGCAGTTTGTCGGTCTGTTTCTGGATCTTCAGACAAAAGCCCAGAACAGCGAGATTTCTGTCAAAGCACTGGATCTTCGAGGGCTCCTGGCGGCGATCGGGCTGATGAAGATCGGACTTTCTCCGATCCGGGCAATCCATATGGGCGTGGGCAACAAAAGCTTTGACCTGTTCGAAAGGGAGATGGTAGAAGATATCATTATGACCAGAATCCCGTCATCGCTTGAAGCAGCGGAGGTGTTTGAAGATTGACAAACGAAGAGCTGGAACATGGCAGTTTTGAGATTGAGAACCGCATCCGCAACCTGATGTGGACGATCAGCGGAGATTATGATCTGGATACGAAGCCGGATGTGACATCTTTTTACAAATCAAAATACATTTCTATTTACGATGCCATCAAGCAGGGAGCTTTTTCTAGGTTTTTTGACAAGGATGCTTTTGCACTCTATCTTCTGAAAAAAGTGTATCTCGGGGCAGATGAAAGTCAGCTTGTGACATTGGGACAGATCTGTGTGGAGGCGGCATGCCATGACAAGATCGCAAGGGAGCGGCCCGGTGTCCCGGATATCCGCAAAAAAGCGTTTGAGGCGATCATGGACCACGATTTTGAAAAAATGCTGGACACGTATACCGGAAAAGTCAAACTTGCCTATATGAGAGAAGCACTGACCGGGAGTGCTCCGGCGGACAGCCGCGTGATCCGCCCGTTTGAACAGCTGAAAAGGCTGGAACAGGCACAGAAAACGGAAGAACTGGTGCAGGCGGTTGATTGGTTTTACAATCAGATGGTGGATCCGACGTTTGAAAAGAGAGTCGGAGATCTGGAAAAAGTCCTTTCCGTCAGCACAGAAGAATTATCTGGCTTTGACTGGCAGGATTTTCTGGAAGAAGAAGCGGCGGAAGATGCTTATCGGAGGATGCAGCATCAGCTGGCAGATGCCATGACTTCTTTTTCTGAGAAGGAAAAGGAAAAAAAGGAACAGGAGCAAAAGGGCGGTACGCAGGTGATCGGGCTGGATGATGAAGCAATTGCAAAAATGAACAGTTACATTGAACTCAATTATGGCAGGAGTTACCTGACACCGCTGGAGGCAGAACGCATCAACCATCAGATCTGCACAGGGGCACATGCAGACTGTACTTTATATTTTACAGATGGGATCCTTGCAAATATGGTGAAAGTCAACGCCCAGTCAGAGTATGCCAGAAGGACGAAAGAAGTCAACTGGCGTGTATACGAGCAGAACCGCAGAATGGCAAAACAGAATATTGATATGCTGACCAATGTTTTAAAACGTGCACTGGTAGCCAGGAACGAAAAAGAAACCTATGTGGGAGAATCTGGTAGAATCCTGCCAAATCGCCTCTGGAATATCGGACGGACAGAGAACAGAAAATTGTTTCTGCAGGAGAGCAGGCGTTATAATACCGATTTTGTGGTTGAAGTGCTGATCGACGGCAGCGGTTCCCAGAGAAGCAGACAGAGCCATGTGGCACTGCAGGCTTTTATGATCAGTGAGGCACTCACCAATGTTGGAATCCCACACCGGGTTATGAGTTTCTGCACGTTCTGGGATTATACGGTCATGCGGAGATTTCGGGAATACGAGGATGGAAGAGAAGCAAACCTGCGTATTTTTGAATTTTACGGCTCTTCCAACAACCGGGACGGACTGGCTGTGCGTGCTGCAGCCGCAGGGCTTCTGAAAAGAGACGAAGAAAACAAAATCCTGATCGTGTTAAGTGACGGAAGACCAAATGATATTGTAGTCAATCGCCCGAACAGCCGCAATCCCAGGCCTTATTTCGGTGATTATGGCACAAAAGATACGGCAATGGAAGTACGGCATCTGCGAAATGCGGGTGTATCCGTACTCGGTGTTTTTACTGGGGAGGAAGGGGATCTTCAGGCGGAGCGGAGAATTTTCGGCAAAGATTTTGCCTATATCCGCAGAATTGATAATTTTTCGGCAGTAGTCGGAAGATATTTAAAAAAACAGCTGGAAGAGACTTGTAATTAACATCTAAATCCTTTACAATAAAATGCGAGTGCAAAAAAGCACTCCGAAAACTTGCGTAAAAGTATCTTAAAAATACAGGAAAGTATGGTGGACCATGGGAATCATTGAGGCGGCGAAGCTGGCATTTGAATATAAAAAGTATGACGAAAATGGGGAAGTCGAAGAGACGATCCGTGCCGTGGACGGTGTGGATCTGGATGTGAAAAAAGGCGATTTTGTGGCAATTCTGGGGCATAATGGTTCCGGAAAGTCCACGCTTGCCAAGCAGATCAATGCGATTTTGACACCGACAGACGGTACCTTGTATGTGGACGGTATGGATGTGCGGGATGAAAAGAATATCTGGGACGTACGTAAAACGGCCGGGATGGTATTTCAGAATCCGGACAACCAGATCATCGGTACGGTGGTCGAAGAAGATGTCGGATTCGGACCGGAAAACATGGGAATACCGACCGAGGAGATTTGGGAGAGAGTTGAAGAGAGTCTCAAAAGTGTCGGCATGTGGGAATATCGCAAAAATTCTCCAAACAAACTTTCCGGCGGACAAAAACAGCGTGTGGCGATCGCCGGCGTGGTTGCAATGCATCCAAAATGCATCGTTCTGGATGAGCCGACCGCAATGCTGGATCCGAACGGCCGAAAAGAAGTGATTCGTGCCGTGCGTGCGTTAAATCAGGTAGAAAAAGTAACTGCCATTTTGATCACGCATTATATGGAAGAAGTTATCTATGCAGATAAAGTAATCGTGATGGATGATGGAAAAATCGTTATGCAGGGGACACCGTTCGAGATTTTTGCTCAGGTGGACACTCTGAAAAAATACCGTCTGGATGTGCCACAGGTGACTCTTCTGGCACACGAACTGAGAAAAGCCGGTGTTGATCTGCCGGAATGTGTACTAAGTACGGAGGAGTTAGTAAAAGCATTATGTCAATGAAATTAAAAAAAGTAAGCTACGTTTACAGTGAGGGCGATGCGTTTGAGAAAAAAGCACTCGATGAGATCAGTCTGGAAATTCCGGACGGACAGTTTATCGGGATCATCGGTCATACCGGCTCCGGGAAATCTACGCTGATCCAGCATTTAAACGGACTGCTTCGGGCAACTTCCGGTGCGATTTATTATGATGGAGAAAATATTTATCAGGAAGGTTACGACATGCGTACCCTGCGAAGTAAGGTCGGTCTGGTCTTCCAGTATCCGGAGCACCAGCTTTTTGAAGTCGATGTTTTTTCTGATGTCTGCTTTGGACCGAAAAATCTGGGATTATCCAAAGAAGAAGTGGAAGAGCGGGCAAAAAAAGCACTGACACAGGTTGGCCTGGATGAAAGCTATTATAAGAAATCACCGTTTGAACTTTCAGGCGGTCAAAAAAGGCGTGTGGCGATTGCAGGTATCCTTGCGATGCATCCGCAGGTGTTGATCCTGGATGAGCCGACCGCAGGCCTTGATCCGAAAGGACGCGATGAGATCCTGGATCAGGTAGCACTGCTTCAGAAAGAACGTAAGATCACAGTTATACTGGTGTCGCACAGCATGGAAGATGTTGCCAGATATGTAGATCGTATTATTGTAGTAAATGACGGAAAGATTTTGTTTGATGATACACCAAAACAGGTCTTTCAGCATTATAAAGAGCTGGAAAGCGTCGGACTTGCAGCACCTCAGGTCACTTATGTGGTAAAGGCTCTGAAAGAAAAAGGCTGGGATATTGACACGACAGCAACCACGGTAGAAGAGGCAAAAGAAGCCATTCTTTTGGCAATCAAGAAAAGGGAAAAGATATGTTAAGAGATATTACATTAGGACAATACTATCCGTCTGATTCCGTAATCCACAAAATGGATCCCCGCGTCAAACTGTTTGGGACGATCGTATTTATTATTTCACTGTTTTTGTTTCAGAAGATCAGTGTCTATGTTGTGGCAACACTGTTTCTGGCTGCTGTGATCATGATCTCAAAAGTGCCGTTTTCTTTTATGGTCAAGGGATTGAAGGGGATTTTTGTGCTGATGATGATCACCGTTGTGTTTAATCTGTTTCTGACACCGGGAACGACAGCATTTGCGATCTGGAAATTAAAAGTTACCTGGGAAGGTATCCGGCAGGCTGCTTTTATGGCTGTGCGCCTGACCTATCTGATCCTTGGATCTTCAGTGCTGACGCTGACTACGACACCGAATAATCTGACGGACGGACTGGAAAAAGCCCTTTCCCCGCTGAAAGTCATCAAAGTTCCGGTGCATGAGATATCCATGATGATGTCCATCGCACTTCGTTTTATCCCGATCTTGCTCGATGAGACAGACAAGATCATGAAAGCTCAGATGGCAAGATGTGCCGATTTTGAGAGCGGCGGACTGATCAAGAAAGCAAAAAGCCTGGTACCGCTGCTTGTTCCGCTTTTTATTTCGGCATTTCGCCGGGCAAATGACCTTGCGATGGCGATGGAAGCCAGAGGGTACCGCGGCGGTGAGGGAAGAACGAAGATGAAGCCGCTGATCTATAAAAAAAGAGACCATGTTGCATATGTGATACTGCTGACTTATCTGGTATGTATTATTGCAACGGGCAATATCATAGCATTTTAACCAAATCAAGGAAGTCCTCTGCTTCAATCGCGAATATCCGCTTGACAAGAAGCCCTGATTCATGAAAATTATTTCGTGAAACAGGGCTTTTAATAAAGAAAAAACAGAATTCAAGTCGAACGCATATAAGATGCGGCATGCGATTCTGGGCAGCTCGGCTGATATACATCTAAAATAAAAGCCATATCAGATGGCAGAATGGAGAAAAAATATGAAACGAGTGAAACTCATTGTAGCATACGACGGAACAAATTATCATGGCTGGCAGACACAGCCAAATGCAGTTAGCATAGAAGAAGTCTTAAATCATCATTTATCAGAACTGTTAAAAGAAGAAATCAAAGTGATCGGGGCGAGCCGCACCGATGCAGGTGTGCATGCTCTGGGAAACGTGGCTGTTTTTGATACCAGTGCACGTATGCCTGCCGACAAGATTTCTTATGCATTAAATACAAGGCTGCCGGAAGACATCCGTATCCAGGACTCCTGCGAAGTGCCGTCTGATTTTCATCCGCGTTTTCAGAAAACCACCAAAACCTATGAATATCGCATCCTGAACCGCCGATTTCCGGATCCGACCAGAAGATTAAATTCTTTTTTTTATTATTATCCATTAGATGTAGTGAAGATGCAGGAAGCATCGTTGTATCTGGTAGGAGAACATGATTTTAAAAGCTTCTGTACCGAGAAACCGGAAGTAACAAATACAGTTCGCACAATCTATTCTCTGAATGTGATAAAAGAAGGTGATATGATCATAATACGTGTCACAGGCAATGGATTTCTTTACAACATGGTCCGCATCATTGCCGGCACATTAATCCGCGTGGGAGGCGGATTCATCGAGCCGCAGCAGATCAAAAAAATCCTTGAAGCAAAAGACCGGACGCTCGCAGGGGAGACAGCGAGACCGGAAGGGCTGACACTGATCGGAATTCGCTATGGTGGGAATATTCAGGGCGAACGCATGTGAGACCTGACAATAAATGATTACAGGGGGTTTGTGAAGTTACCGCAGATGTGAGAAAAATCACAGCGAAATATCAGGGATATCGTAGAATAAAAACCGTGATCAAGAATCAGGAGGTGGATATTATGAAGAGAAGGAAAAACATACTGGCAGTGCTACTGGCAGTCACAGTTATGGCAACTGCGATGCCGGGCAGTGCGATAGCAGCACCGGTGGACGGACAGACAACGGAAGTCTCTGCCAAAGCCGGAACAGAAAAAGCAGAGAAAAAAGAGCAGATCCGTGTAATCAGCATTACGGATCCGAAACTGGAAAAAGGTTCTTTTGCCAGGGGAACAAAGGTCAAAGATATGAAACTTCCGGATAAGCTTTCTGCCAGAGGCTATAAAGAGAAAGACAGCAAAAAAGCAGAGGATATCAAGATCAAAGATGTTACATGGAAAACAGACTATAAAGAGGATTCCACAGCAGGCAAGTATACCTTTACCGCACAGATTACGGATGATTATAAGCTGGCAAAAGATGTGGTGCTTCCGAAACTGACGATTGAGATCACAGAAGCTCAGACAAAGACAACCGAAAAACAGCCAGAGACAAAGGCTGCAGAGACAAAACAGCCAGAGACAAAGGCAACCGAAGCAAAGAAGCCTGAGACGAAAACAACCGAAAAAACGCCAGAAGTGAAGAAACCGGAAGCAAAGGTAACCGAAAAAGAAACAGAAGTCAGGAAACCGGAAACAAAGGCAACGGAAAAGAAGCCTGAGACGAAGATCAGTGAAAATCAGCCGGAGACAAAGGCAACCGAAGCAAAGAAGCCTGAGACGAAAACAACCGAAAAAACGCCAGAAGTGAAGAAACCGGAAGCAAAGGTAACCGAAAAAGAAACAGAAGTCAGGAAACCGGAAACAAAGGCAACGGAAAAGAAGCCTGAGACGAAGATCAGTGAGAAGCAGCCGGAAACAAAGGCAGATGCAAAAGCAAAAGATGTGAAGTCAACGGAGTCTGAAAAAGAATCAGAAACAAAACAGTCAGAGACGAAGGAATCCGAAACGAAACAGTCTGAGACGAAAGAATCGGAAACAAAAGAATCTGAAACAGAAAATACGAATCTGAAGATCACTGCTTTTGAAGTGAAAGATGCCAAAGTGACGATCGATGAGGAAAAACAGACAATCACCGTTCTTATGCAGAAGAGCGATACAGATCTGAAAAAACTGGCACCGAAGATCACGGTTCCGGCAGGTGTGACCGTAGATCCGGCAAGTGAAAAAGAAGTAGATTTCTCTGCATCAGATAAAATACCGGTCATCTATAAACTTACCAGAACCGCAGAAGACGGAAAAACCGTGACAAGAGAATATAAAGTTACGGCGACCATCTGCAAACATGACTGGAAAGAAGCGACCTGTACGGAGGCAGCCATCTGCAAGCTCTGTGGGGTAACAGGAGCAGCGGCTCTTGGGCATGACTGGAAGGAAGCAACCTGTACAGAAGCGGCCGTCTGCAAACGCTGCGGAATCAAAGGATCAGCAGCTCTTGGGCATGACTGGACAAAAGCAACCTGCAAAGTAAAGAGCACCTGCAAACGCTGCAAGATCACACGAGGCAAACTGGCTGCTCATACCTGGAGCAAATGGAAAGTCACAGACGAAGCAACGCATGAGAAGAAGGGTAAAAAAGAACGTAAGTGTGGCATATGCAAGAAGAAAGAGACCAAGACACTGCCAAAGATCAACTGGATCGGAGAAACAGACAACAATAAGATTGAAGGACTGACAAATGGCGGCAATTATGCGACCGGTGCCAACATTACCTTCAAGGCAGTTGGTGACCGGATGGATAACAAAGCACCGATCGAAGGAGATGTGCGTTATCTTCCGGTATCCTGGACCTGCGGAACAGGAAAAGGAGATCTGAACGAAACAAACGCCTATGCCAGAACACTCCAGTTTACAACAGCCGGAACCTATACACTGAATGTGACATATGAGCGTCAGCTCTATAAAGACGGCAAGTGGATTGCCAAAGGGGATGCCGATGTACAGACAGTACAGCTGAATGTGACCGGCAATACAATCACCAACAGCACGAACAAAGGTGCTTCTGGTTCAAACTCGAATGTCCGGGTGGCAGCCGTAACCGGTGACAATTCCCCGATTGTTTTACTTTCAATCGTGCTTGCAGCGTCTCTTGCAGCACTCATCGCATTGTTTGTATCCGGCATACGACGCAAAAACAACAGAAAATAAGCCATCTGTCAAACTGTGACGGAAAACAGCAGAAATGATTTTTAAAGGAGTTAAAAATCCCCTGCAGACAAAAATCTGCAGGGGATTTTAACATACACAGAAAAATTGCTCCATGAAAAAGATTAGTTTTCCATATCTTCAAATTCTGCATTATCCAGCCATTCATCGAATGCATCCGCAACCATTTCATATTCTTCGTCACTTTCGATGTTATCCAGTGTCGGATTTCCGTTTACTTCCTGGAAACGGTACAGATACACGTCACCTTCTTCGGAAGCATTGCCCTTTTCATCCAGCGGAAGCAGTGCAATGTATTCTTTTTCATCTGCTTCAAAGATCGTCAGGATCGCACACTCCATCATGGAACCATCGTCCAGTGTCAGAGTAACGGTTGCTTTTTCACAGTCACTTTTGGAACCGCATGCATCGCAGGAACCAGCACATCCGTTTTCAAAATCGCTCATTCGTATTTACCTCATTTCTTTATAGTTATGCTACTGTTCGTTGCAGCAAGAATGCCCAGGCATTCTTGGATTCGCTGTAACACTTCCTCCACTTTAACAGACAAGTACAAGAAATGCAAGTAGATTTGTAAAAGAAAAGATGATATGATAAAAAGAAAGCAGAGGAAGGAGCATGATGGATGAAACTGATATCGTGGAACGTAAACGGGCTGCGTGCCTGTGTACAGAAAGGATTTTTAGATATTTTTAAGGAGCTGGATGCGGATATGTTCTGTATTCAGGAAAGCAAACTCCAGGAAGGGCAGATCAGCCTTGAACTGGAAGGTTATCATCAGTACTGGAATTATGCGATAAAAAAAGGCTATTCCGGAACGGCCATCTTTACCAGAAGAGAGCCAATGTCCGTGGCATACGGCATCGGTATCGAAGAACATGACCAGGAAGGCCGCGTGATCACCCTGGAATTTGCAGAATTTTACCTGGTGACGGTCTACACGCCAAATTCGCAGAGTGAACTTGCAAGACTGGATTACCGTATGCGATGGGAAGATGCATTTCTTTCCTATCTGAAAGGGCTGGAAGAGAAAAAGCCGATTGTATTTTGCGGAGATCTGAATGTGGCACACAAAGAAATTGATTTGAAGAATCCAAAAACCAACCGAAAAAATGCCGGTTTTACGGATGAGGAACGCGGAAAATTTTCTACATTGCTGGGACAGGGATTTATCGACACCTATCGCTATTTTTATCCGGATCAGGAAGGAATCTATTCCTGGTGGTCTTATCGTTTCCAGGCAAGGAAGAAAAATGCCGGATGGCGTATTGATTATTTCTGTGTCTCGGAAAGTCTGAAGGAAAAACTGGTGGATGCCAAGATTCACACGGAAATCATGGGTTCTGATCATTGTCCGGTTGAGCTGGATATTGATCTTTGAAACGGAAAAAGAGTGTGAATATAATGCAAGGTGCATTGTGAAAAGAGACAATTTACAGTTTCTTATTGCAATGCATCTTTTGCTTTAGTATAATTGTATAGAAGACAGAGACAAGGAGCCGGCATTTTATGAATATTATCAATATAGAACATATCAGCAAGATTTTTGGCGGAAAAGTGATTTTTGATGACGTTTCCTGTGGCATTTCCGAAGGAGAGAAGATCGGTGTGATCGGTATCAACGGAACCGGAAAGACAACACTTTTGCGTGTGCTTGCTGGACTGGAACAGCCAGATGAAGGGCAGGTGATCACACAGAACGGGATCCGGATCGCATACCTGCAGCAGAATCCGGCATTTCCGGAAGAAAAAACCGTACTTTCCTATGTGACAGATGGTATGTGGGACATGGACTGGACACTGCAAAGTGAAGCAAAGAGCATGCTCAATCAGCTGGGCATTTTGGATCATGAGCAGCCGCTGGCAGAGCTTTCCGGTGGTCAGAGGAGAAAGGCAGCACTTGTACGGACACTGGTGCAGGATTTTGATGTACTGCTGCTGGACGAGCCGACCAACCATTTGGATAATGAGATGCTCACATGGCTGGAAGACTATTTGAATCGTTATAAAGGAACCGTGATCATGGTAACGCATGATCGCTATTTCCTGGATCGTGTGAGTAATCGGATCCTGGAGCTGGATCACGGGAAAATTTACAGTTATGAAGCAAATTATTCAAAATTTCTGGAGCTGAAAGTGCAAAGAGAAGAGATGGCACTGGCAACGGAGCGAAAAAGACAGAGCGTCCTTCGTATGGAACTTGAATGGGCAAAACGCGGCTGTCGTGCGAGAAGTACCAAACAGCGTGCGAGACTGGAGCGTCTTGAGGCTTTAAAAGCGGGAAAAGCACCGGTCAGTGACGCCACACTTGAGATTGAAGCAACAGCTGCAAGGATGGGCAGAAAGACAGTAGAACTGCATCATATCAGCAAACGCTACGGAGAGAAAGTACTGATCGATGATTTTGATTACATTGTTCTGAAAAATCAGCGGCTTGGCATCATCGGACCGAACGGATGCGGCAAATCAACGCTGATCAAGATCATTGCCGGGCTGATCGAGCCGGACAGTGGGAGCGTGGAGATCGGTGAGACGATTCAGCTTGGATATTTTGCACAGGAAGTGCCGGATATGAATACCGAGCAGCGGGTGATCGATTACATCAAAGATGTGGCAGAGTATCTGCCGACAAAAGACGGGAAGATCTCGGCATCTCAGATGCTGGAGCGATTTCTGTTTACACCGGAAATGCAGTATGCACCGGTATCCAAGCTTTCCGGCGGGGAGAAAAAAAGACTGTACCTGCTGAAAGTTATTTTTACCGGGGCAAATGTATATCTGTTTGATGAGCTCTCCAATGATATTGATATTCAGACGCTGACGATTCTGGAGGATTTCCTGAACAGTTTTCCGGGGATTGTGATCACCGTATCCCATGACCGCTATTTTCTGGACAATGTGGTGGACCGCATTTTTGAATTTGACGGAAACGGTCATTTGCAGCAGTACGAAGGTGGTTATACCGACTATCTGGAAACAAAACAGAAAAGAACATCACAAGAAACATCGGAAAGCGGGAATGCACTTTTCGGGAAATCCGGAAAGGGAAAGTCTGAGGAAGGGAGTTCAAAATCTTCCAGAGACTGGAAGCAGAACCGTAAGACAAAACTGAAATTTTCCTATAAAGAACAGAAAGAATTTGAAACGATCGATGACGACATCGCACACTTAGAAGATGGGATCGCCGCTCTGGAAGCTGAGATTCTGGCAAATGCAACAAATCCGGGAAAATTAAACGAACTGATGAAAGAAAAAGAAAAGGCGGAGCATGCACTGGAAGAAAAGATGAATCGATGGGTTTATTTAAATGATCTGGCGGAAAAAATAGAGTCACAGAAAGGTTGATGAAAGTGGAAACATTCCAGGCAATGGGAGCCGTTCCGGTCAAAGACGGAATCGTCTTTTCGATGGAACGCAAAAACAACGAAGAAGCCAGCCTGCTTCTTTATAAAAAAGGCAGTAAAGAAGTAATACAGGAAATACCGTTTCCTGCAACAAACACGATTGGAGATATCGTCTGTGTCAAAGCAGAAAAAATAGCATCTGCACGATATGAATACAATTTTTGCATAGATGGAAAAGTAACTTTGGATCCTTATGCAAAAGTACTGATCGGAACCGGGAAATTTGGTGAGGAGCATCCGGAGGGACACGAAGTCCGCTGTGCGATGATCGCCGGAAATTACGACTGGGAGGATGACCGGAAACCGCAGATCGCATACGAAGATGCCGTGATGTACAGCTTTCATGTACGTGGGTTTACAAAACAGCGTT
Source organism: Ruminococcus sp. MCC718 (assembly GCF_018783905.1). Lineage (NCBI taxonomy): Bacteria > Bacillati > Bacillota > Clostridia > Eubacteriales > Oscillospiraceae > Ruminococcus > Ruminococcus sp. MCC718. The sequence continues at coordinate 19,876 of NZ_WQNP01000112.1, read as the reverse complement.
ATTCCGGTGTGCGTCATAAGGGAACCTTCCTTGGAATCACCGAGAAGGCAGAATATTTCAAAGAGCTTGGCATCAATCAGATCAAGCTGATGCCGGCCTATGAATTCGCTGAAATGGAGTCTGTGAAAACACATGCCCGGTACCGTAAAGAAGAAGAGCTTCCGAAGCGTCTGAACTACTGGGGCTATACAAAGGCCTTTCATTTTGCCCCGAAACGTGCCTATGCAGCGACAAAAGATCCGGTGCGTGAATTTAAAGATATGGTAAAGACCATGCACCGTCTTGGTATCGAAGTTCTAATGGAATTTTATTTTCCGGAAGGATGCAGCCCGCGTTATATTACGGAATGTCTGCAATACTGGGTGCAGGAATATCATGTGGATGGATTTCATGTCCGCGGCGTGCAGGGCATCTGTAACCTGATGGCGACGGATCCGCTGTTTGCAGATACCAAGCTTTTAAATATTTATTTTCCGGTGGAGGAGATCTATGGCAAGAAGAATCTGCCAAAAAAGCGGATGGTGGCAGAGTGCAACGATGGGTTTATGATCGATGTCCGGCGTTTCTTAAAAGGAGACGAAGAGAGCCTGAAAGCATTTGCAGAGCGGATGAGGCGGAATCCAAAGGGCAGCGGGCTGATCAATTACATAGCAAGCCATGACGGGTTCACATTATGTGACCTGGTATCTTATGAAGAACGTCACAATGAAGATAACGGCGAGCAGAACCGTGACGGAAGAGTGCAGAATTACAGCTGGAACTGCGGAGAAGAAGGAAAAAGCCGCAAAAAGAAAATTCTGGAGCTTCGAAACCGTCAGATGAAAAATGCATGGTGTATGCTGCTTTTGTCGGCAGGAACGCCGATGATCCTTGCCGGGGATGAGTTCTGCAACTCGCAGCTTGGCAACAACAATCCATATTGTCTGGACAATGAGATTTCCTGGCTTGACTGGAAAGGATATAAATCCGGAAACAGTGAAATGTTCCGGTTTGTAAAAGATCTGATCGCATTTCGCAAAAAGCATAAAATCCTGCATATGGGACAGGAACTGAGCATGACGGACAGCTTATCCTGCGGTTTTCCGGGGATTTCCTATCACAGCAGCAGTGCGTGGTATGGGGAACTGGACGGGCAGAACCGTAAGATCGGTGTTATGTACTGCGGCAAATATGCCGATGAGGATGAACTGATCTATATTGCCTATAATATGCACTGGATGGAGCATACTTTTGCACTTCCGGCTTTGCCGGGCGGCTATCGCTGGAATGTGGCTCTGGATACGAGTGAGGGCATTTTGGAAGAGGACAAATGGCGTCTGTTGCCGGACAGCAGACAGGTACAGGTATCGTCAAGGACGGTAATTGTGTTGATTGGAAGGAAGCATAAAGATGTTAAAGAAAGTAATCGGACACTTCACAACCATCACAAGGCATAAGATCCTGGTGATGAAAGAGTGTTTTAAAATCGGACTTTACAAACAGGGACTGACACACGACCTGTCAAAATATTCGCCGACGGAGTTTCTGGTCGGATGCAAATATTATCAGGGCAACCGCAGTCCGAACAATGCAGAGAGAGAAGAGACCGGCGTATCCAAAGCATGGTTGCATCACAAAGGACGCAACCGCCATCATTTTGAATACTGGATCGATTACAGTGTGGAAAAAGACGGCAACCCGATGACCGGTATGCCGATGCCGAGAAAATATATCGCAGAGATGATGATGGATCGTATGGCGGCATCCAAGATCTACAACGGAAAAAACTATAACGATCATTTCCCGCTGCAGTATTATGAAAAGGGGAAGCACCATTATATGATGCATCCCCAGACAGAAAAAGATCTGGTAAAACTGTTGACAATCCTCGATAAAAAAGGCGAAGATTATCTTTACCGTTATATCCGGCAGGTTTACCTGAAAGGAAAGTGATCATTCCGGATAGATCAGGCGGTCTGCTTTGATATCGGTCAGAACTTCATCTAAATATTTTTTTGCCAGGTAGTTTGCCATGGAAAGATTCATATCCAGATAATTGCCGCAGTCTTTTGGTGATGCCCCAGGTACTTCATCGTGGAAATCGCGGATAAAGGTAAACATTTCTGTGACCAGAGGGACGATGTCTTTGGATTCATAATCTCCTGCGAGAAGCAGATAAAAACCGGTGCGACATCCCATCGGGCCAAAGTATACAGTTTTATCAGCAAAAGTCGGATGATTGCGAAGGAAAGTAGCACCGAGATGCTCGATCGTGTGGAGTTCAGCGGTATTCATGACAGGCTCCTCATTTGGGGAAGTCATGCGAAGATCAAACGTTGTGATCGTATCTGCACCGATGTGGTCCTTGCGGGATACATAAATGCCCGGCTGCAGTTTGATATGGTCTATGGTGAAACTTGCTATTTTTTTCAATGGAAAAACCTCTCTTTCTGTTTTTTTCAATATTTTTGATGTGGGTATCAGACGAGAAGGCACATATTGCGGCTTCCTGTTTTGATCCAGACATCCTGTCTTCAGTATAGCATTTTGAAAGGCATGTGAAAAGCAGAAATTTGTTGAGTCCGGACAAAAAGAGTGGTAGAATAAAAGACAGTCATAGTGATACAAAAGGAGTGATAGCATATGACGATTGATGAATTATTGGGACTGCTTGATATGCAGGAAGAGATCTTGCAGTTTTCTCACTTTACAAATGCAGATGCATGGGAGGTGGGCAACTGTATCGTGGCGGAAGCAATCAAAAGAAAACTTCCGGTGGCAGTCAGTATCCGTCTGAATAACGGGCTGACGGTATTTCAGTATGCATCTGACAGTGTGAACCTTCAGAGCGAACGGTGGCTTCAGCGAAAAATGAATACCGTGCGTACCTTAGAGAGAAGTTCCCTTTATACGAGTGTGCTTCTGCGTAAAAGTGAAGAGACGCTCGCAGACTGGTATCTTGATGAGAAAGATTACGCAGCCTGCGGAGGAGGATTTCCGATCCGCATCGAAGAAGTAGGTGTGATCGGAGCCATTCTGGTCGAAGGGCAGGATCATTTTTCTGATCACGATCTGATCGTAAAGAGCATCAGCCGTTATCTGCATATTGATGAAGTTCCACGCATCCGCACGCAAATGTTTTAAAATCATCCGGAATCGGGGCAGTAAAATCCATGGGCTTTCCACTGATCGGGTGGCAGAAAGTCAGCCGACAAGAGTGGAGAGCCTGTCTTTTTATAAGCCGGTAATCCGGATTGTAAAGATAGTCTCCGGGAAGCGGGTGGCCGATGTGGTTCATATGAACCCGGATCTGATGCGTACGTCCCGTTTCCAGCTGTAAAAGCACAAGAGAATAAAAACCGTCAAATTTAAGCAGGCGATAATGCGTTATTGCCCGTTCACCATGGACAAAATCAACCTGCCGCAGGATGGCAGAATCACAGGCTCTCGCGATCGGTGCATCGATCGTACCACATTTTGGAATCTCTCCTGTAGCGATGGCAAGATACTGCCGGTGGATCTTACGTTCTGCACTCATTCTGGAGAGCAGGGCACCGCTTAAACGGTTTTTGGCCAGGATCAGAAGTCCGGTGGTATCACGGTCCAGTCGGTTGATGCAGCGATAAACAAAGTTTTCTCCTTTTTGCCCAAAATACCAGGCAGCAGCGTTGGCGAGTGTATTCTCATAATTATGGATCGATGGATGGATCGGCATATCCGATGGTTTATTGATGATCATCAGATCTTCATCTTCATAGACAACCGGAAAAGGAAGGTTTACAGGAACGATATGTTCCGACGGTGTTTCTTCCGGTATCACAATGGTCAGCCGGTCATCCGGCTGAAGGACATAGTTCATATAAACGCCTAAACCGTTTACAAGAACCGTGTCGTCGGTATGCTTCAGACAGGTCAGAATGTGGCGGGAATAGCCGTGATTTCTCAGGTAATCCGTTATTTTTGTGCCGGATTCTTCGGCAGATATGGAGTAAACAAATGTACGTGTCATAGAAAATCCTTTCAGAGTTACTTTTTGTAAAACTAAAGAAGAGTATAGGGCACAAATTTTTGCTTGTCAAAGAAAAGATGAAAAAGAAAGGAAAAAGTAAGAAATGGAACGAGAGAAGTTTGGTTCAAGACTTGGTTTTATCTTGATATCGGCAGGGTGTGCCATCGGTCTTGGAAATGTATGGAGGTTTCCGTACATTGTTGGAAAGTACGGAGGAGCGGCGTTTGTACTGATCTACCTGGCGTTTCTTCTGATCCTCGGTCTGCCGGTCATGGTAGCTGAGTTTGCGGTCGGACGTGCGAGTCAGAAAAGTGCAGCCTGTTCGTTTGATGTTCTGGAGCCGAAAGGAACGAAATGGCACTTGTATAAATATGGTGCGATCGCCGGAAATTATTTGCTGATGATGTTCTACACAACGATCGCCGGATGGATGATCCTGTATTTTGTGAAGATGGCAACGGGACAGTTTGATGGCTTAAATTCCGATCAGGTAGGGGAGGCCTTCAGTCATATGCTCGGACAGCCGGTACTGATGACGGTATTTATGGCGATCGCTGTTTTGCTTTGCTTCGGCATTTGTGCAAAAGGTCTTCAGAAAGGTGTGGAGCGTATCACAAAAGTGATGATGGTATGTCTGCTCTCCCTGATGGTCGTTCTGGCAGTTCGTTCGGTCCTGCTTCCGGGCGGACAGGAAGGACTGAAGTTCTATCTGTATCCAGATTTCGGAAAAGTAAAAGAAGCCGGGATCGGTGAAGTGGTCTATGCTGCGATGGGACAGGCATTCTTTACGCTCAGTATCGGAATCGGGGCACTGGCTATCTTTGGAAGCTACATTGGAAAAGAGCGTGCCCTGACAGGCGAGGCAGTCAGCATCTGTGTGCTGGATACCTTTGTGGCACTGATGTCAGGACTGATCATTTTTCCGTCCTGTTTTGCCTACAATGTGCAGCCGGACAGCGGCCCGAGCCTGATCTTTATCACACTGCCGAATGTATTTAACGCCATGGCAGGAGGAAGATTGTGGGGTACGTTATTCTTTCTGTTTATGACATTTGCATCCTTATCTACGGTTATCGCCGTTTTTGAAAATATCATTTCTTTTACTATGGATCTGAAAGGATGGGATCGCAAAAAGGCGGTTTTGATCAATCTGGTCGGTGTACTGGTTCTTTCTATGCCATGCGTGCTTGGCTATAATGTATGGAGCGGTATCACACCACTTGGAGCTGGAAGCACGATCCTGGATCTGGAGGACTTTATTGTCAGCAACAATCTGCTGCCACTTGGAAGTCTTGTCTACCTGCTGTTCTGTACGACGAAGCTTGGATGGGGATATGAGAATTTCCTCAAAGAGACGAATACCGGAAAAGGTATGAAATTCCCAAGACAGATCGCGTTTTATGTGAAATACATTTTGCCGCTGATCGTCCTGTTTATCTTTGTGATGGGATATTATACAAAATTCTTTGCATAAATAAGATACCTGGTTAAACGGTCTTTTGAACTGGCATCATGGTGTCACACATCATAGAAAAAGTGACAGATTCACAATCGAAATCTGTCACTTTTTCTATGAACAATTATGCAAGATTGTACAAATGTTTTATTCACGGACCAGTATTTTTTCAATCTCCAGAATGTACATGGTATGATAATCTTTCTGAGGATACCATTTTTCGTCAAGAGATGAATCGATAAAGCATTCTGGTCTGTATTCCTGTGCATAGAGTTTTTTGCCTGTGATCACGGTATTTGCTTCGGCAAAATACGGAACATCGTCCGTGTGAACTACGGTAAGGCCGCTTTTTCCAATCTTGTCTTCGTCCCTTCCGGATACGGAGCCAAGATAGCTGAGTGTCTTGCGGTACTCTTCATCAAGAACAGAGAGAGAAAGCTTATCGGAAGCGTCGATAAATTCTTTTGTATAACGTTGCGGACGGATCACGATAAAGGCCACGTTTCTGCCCCACATCACACCGACACCGCCCCAGGAAGCAGTCATGGTGTTTGCTTTTCCGTCTTTTTCGGCTGTTACGAGCAGCCATTCTTTTCCAATCATCTGAAATGGATTTTTCTGAAGTTCTTCTGGTTTGATCTCTTTAAAACTCATAGTATATACCTCCGGGTTATTTTGATTTTACTTTATTCCAAAGTTCATTATACACCTCATCGTTCTTTGTGCCAAGATACTGAAACGTTTCCAGATTTGGTACAGTGGAAAGATCCGGGAAAGCGATCTTGCTGTTGCGGATGCTTTCATCCTCGATCAGTTCGCGTGCTGCGGTGTTTGGCGTTGAGTAGGTAATGTATTCAAAATTCATCAGGGCGATATCCGGGCGGCAGAGGAAGTTGATAAATTTCTCAGCATTTTCCTTGTGCTCGGCATTTTTCGGGATCACCCAGGAATCGATCCAGAGATTGCTTCCCTCTTTCGGGATCACGTACTCCAGATTCGGGTTTTCCTGCTGGGTGTAGATGGCTTCACCGGAATAAATGACACCGATCGCTGCTTCATTTCCGATCATTTTGTCACGGACCTGATCGATGACATATGCCTGTACCAGTGGTTTCTGGCGGGTCAGCAGGTCTTTAGCTTCGTTCAGTTCATCCAGATCCGTGGAATTTAAGGAGTAGCCGAGGTATTTGAGTGCCACGCCAAATGCGTCACGGACGGAATCCTGCATCAGGATGTTGTCTTTGTATTTCTCATCCCACAGAACACTCCAGCTGTCGATCGGCTCATCTACCATGGTCTTATTATAGAGGATACCAACGGTACCCCAGCAGTACGGAACCGAGTATTTGTTTTCCGGATCAAACTCTTTTGAATGTTCCAGATAGTCTTTGCCGATGTTTTTGATATTCGGAATATTGTCAAAATTGATTTCGGCGAGCAGGTCATTTTCCCTCATTCTCTGGATCATATAGTCTGAAGGACATACCAGATCATAGGCAATGGCACCGGAACTGATCTTCGGATACATGATCTCGTTTGTCTCAAATTCTTCATATACAACATCAATGCCGGTTTCTTCTTCAAACAGGGTGATGACATCCGGATCCATGTATTCGCCCCAGTTGTAGACGATCAGTTTTTCTTTTGTCAGCATCTGACCCTTGGAAGCATAGTAAATACCGCCTCCGACAAATACCAGGCAGATCGCGACAGGGATCACACGTTTGATCAGGATCCTGCCGGCTCTGGAACGGCGGCGGACGTGTTTTCTGGCTGCCGCTGTCTCTGCGTCCTTTTTCGGTGATACGTTGACCAGGATCAGAAGTACCAGAACCGTAACAAACAGCAGGGTAGAAAGTGCGTACATTTCCGGTTTGATGCCCTTACGCACTTCTGAATAGATTTTGGTAGAAAGGGTATCCACACCTGGACCTTTTGTAAAATGTGTGATCACAAAATCATCCAGTGACATGGTAAACGCCAGCATAAAACCGGAGAGCACACCCGGCAGAATGTCAGGAAACGTCACTTTAAAAAAGGCATAAAGAGGAGAAGCCCCAAGATCCAGTGCCGCCTCATAAGTACGTCGGCTCGTCTGTCGCAGTTTCGGTGCCACACTCAGTATGACATAAGGTATATTGAACGTGATATGGGCGATCAGAATTGTTCCGAATCCAAGCGTAACGTGAAAGGCAATAAATAAAAGCATCAGAGAAACACCCATCACGATCTCTGCATTCATCATCGGGATGTTGGTCAGCCCGGAATATAAAGTACGCCATTTCTGTTTCATGCCATGGATCGCGATCGCTGCGGCTGTTCCGATCACGGTTGCGATCACGGCTGCGAGCAGGGAGATGATCAAAGTGGTGTAAAGTGCATTCATGATCTGTTCATTCTGAAAAAGGCTGCTGTACCATTTCAGAGTAAATCCGCCCCATTTTGCCCTGGTCTTTGAATTATTGAAAGACAGCACGATCAGAGTGAGGATCGGTGCGTAGAGCAGGATGAAGATCAGGGCAAGATATATTTTTTCGAGATATTTCTTTATCAAAACGAAGAGCCCTCCTCTTCTTTGTCATATTTTGCGACCAGTGCCATGCTGGCAATGATAAATACCATCAGGACCATGGAAAGTCCGCTTCCGACGTGCCAGTTGCTGTTTTGCTTGAAAGACTGTTCGATGACATTGCCGATCAGCAGGATCTTGCCTCCGCCGAGAAGATCGGAAATAACGAAAGTTGTCAGAGCCGGTACAAATACCATCGTAATGCCGCTGATGATGCCGGGGATGCTCAGCGGCAGTATGATTTTTAAAAAGGTATAAGAAGAGCTTGCTCCAAGGTCTCTTGCTGCATTGATGACATCACGGTCGATCTTGATCAGTATATTGTAGATCGGCAGCACCATAAAAGGCAGAAAATTGTAAACCATGCCAAGAATGATCGCTCCTGGAGTGTTGATGATCTCCAGTGCCGGGAGATGCACAAAAGAAAGAATGCTGTTGATCACACCGTTTTTTTCCAGAAGCGTCTGCCATGCCATGGTGCGGAGCAGGAAATTCATCCACATCGGAAGAATGAAAATCAGCACGATAAAACTGGACTGATTGACATTCTTGCTGCTTAAGATCATGGCAAGCGGATAGGCAAGCAGCAGACAGATCGCTGTACTCACGAAAGAGAGGAGCAGTGACATGCCAAGTGCCTTTAAATTTTCCTGTGTGGTGATCTGGGCAAGGTTTGCAAAAGTGATACTGCCTTCATCATTTGTCATGGCATAGTAGAAGACCACCAGCAGAGGGATCACGACAAAAGAAATCGACCAGAACAGGTACGGCCCTGCAAGATAACGTTTATTCTTCAATGTTGACGGCCTCCTCATCTTCAGATTCCGGTTTTTTCATGATCTGGATATCAAAAGGATCTACATGGATGGAAACCTGTGTGCCGACCGGGAACATCTTGGTGCTGTGCACCAGCCAGTCGTATTCATTTGCACGGACTTCCATTTCATAATGAACGCCTTTGAAGATCAGATGCGTGACAACACCGTCAATGCTTCCTTCACCCGGTTTGCGAAGCCAGATATCTTCCGGACGGATCACGACATCGACCGGTTTGTTCTGTCCGAATCCTTCGTCCACGCAGGCAAACGGAACGCCGAGTATTTTTACCAGACGGTCTTTTAACATCAGGCTCGGAATGATGTTGCTCTCACCGATAAAGTCAGCGACAAAAGCATTTTCCGGTTCATTGTAAATACGCTCCGGCGTGCCAATCTGCTGAATATAGCCCTGATTCATAACCACGATCGTGTCAGACATGGTAAGTGCCTCTTCCTGATCGTGTGTTACATAAATAAAAGTAATGCCAAGTTCGTTTTTGAGGCGGATCAGTTCATACTGCATATCCTGACGCAGTTTCAGATCAAGGGCACCGAGCGGTTCATCCAGAAGAAGTACTTTCGGTTCATTTACAATCGCACGGGCAATCGCAATACGCTGTTGCTGGCCGCCGCTTAAAGAATCCGGCATACGGTTTTCATATCCGTCCAGATTGACAAGCTTTAAGGCATACTTGATCTTATCATAAATATACTGTTTGCTTTTTTTCTTGATCTTCAGGCCAAACGCAATATTTTCGGCAATAGTCATGTGGGTAAACAGTGCATATTTCTGAAAAACGGTATTCAGCTGCCTTTTATTAGGCGGAAGATTCGTAATATCTTCACCGTCAAAGATTACCTGACCGCAGTCGGGAGTTTCAAATCCACCCAGAATACGAAGCGTCGTTGTTTTGCCGCAGCCGCTTGGACCAAGCAGGGTCAGAAATTCATTTTCACGGATATAAAGGTTCAGATCATCCAGAACGGTCTGTGTACCATAGGATTTTGAAATGTTGATAAAATCAATCAGCTTGTTGCTCATGCTTTATACCTCCAGTCTGAGTTTATTTTTTAGTGAAGCACCTCCTAATCTTACAACAAAAAAAGGCCGTCTGCAGTGCTTTCCGCGAACATCGGGCATCTTGCCGGATATAGCGCAGAGTGCTTACGCAGTGACCTCTTTGCTTCCAAAAATATCATACACGTATCGATAAAAAATTGCAATATCTTTTTTGTGCAAAATGTTTTAATTTGTCTTAACAAATCAAAAAAAATATGGTAAAATAAAAACAAGACTGACAAGTTAAAGGAGGATTACAGATGAGTAAGGATAAGTATGTTGCATATGTCGGAACTTATACACACGGAAGCAGTATTGGTATCCATGTATACGACCTGGACGTAGAAAATGGTTACATGACAGAACGCGAAGTCGTTCCGGTAAATAACGCATCTCATGTGGCAAAATCCAACAATGGAAAATATCTGTATTCGATTGCAGATGAAGGTGTTGAAGTCCTGAAGATCAAAGAGGACGGCGGACTGGAACCAATCAACAAAGTCGGTATTGACGGTATGAGAGGATGTTTCCTTTCAACAGACAAAGAAGGAAAATTCCTTTTTGTTTGCGGCTACCATGACGGCAAGATCACAGTGGTGCGTATCAAAGAAGATGGAAGTCTTGGAGAAGTGCTCGACGGCATTTTCCATCAGGGACTCGGCAGCGTTGCAGAGCGAAATTTCCGCCCGCGTGTCACCTGTGCGATGATCACACCGGACGATAAATATCTGTGCGTGGTAGACAATGGTATTGACCAGATCAAAGTCTATACGGTAAATCAGACGAACGGTAAACTGAAACTCTATGATATCATCCGCTGCGAACTGGAGTCCGGACCGCGTCTGATCCGTTTCAGCAGAGACGGACGTTTCGCTTATGTGAACTGCGAGCTGACCAACGAAGTGCTGGTCTATGCATACGATGCGAGCGGAGAGGGCGGCAAATTCGAACAGATTCAGAAAGTGGACATCTCCGACAGCAAAGACCACTATGGATGTGCTTCTTCCGGACTGCGTATCGCACCGAGCGGCAAATATCTCTACTGCACCACAGCAGGTTCTGAGACAGCCGGCGTGTTTAAAATTGATCCAGAGACAGGTATGCTTTCCAAGATCTGTATCCTTCCGATCAGCGGAAAGTATCCAAAAGATATTGCTGTATTCCCGGATGAGAAGACCATGGTCGTGCTGAACCATGAGTCCAATGAGATCCGCTTCTTCACGGTGGATTACGAAAAGGGTCTGCTTTATATGAAAGGAAAACCGATCAAGATCGATACGCCGAACTGTATCCTGATCTCCAAAGCCGGACAGCCGGATTAAGGACGGACACCGGATCAAAGGGATTCAGAAAAACATAAAGAATATAAAAAATACCGACTTTCTCTGAAATAAGATTGAAAAATCAAAAAATAGAAAGTCGGTATTTTTTATGTAATGCCTTTCGAATCATACAGAAAGGATTCATGATCTTATATGCTTTTTCAGCATTTTATTTACGGAAAAATCGCTCCAGATTTGTCATGTTGGAAGTAATGCTGCACATCAGCATATCGACCAGCGTGATCGCAGCCATGGATTCAACGACAACAACGGCACGCGGTACGATGACCGGATCGTGGCGGCCTTTTACAGAAATCTGTCTGCTGCCTCCGTCTTTTGTAATGGTGGACTGTTCTCTTGAGATCGAAGGCGTCGGTTTGACGGATACACGCAAAAAGATGTCACTTCCGTCGCTGATGCCGCCCAGGATACCGCCGGAGTGGTTGGTAAGTTTGATGATCTTTCCATCCGGATCCCTTGTATACTGGTCATTGTTTGTATGACCGAGTGCATGGGCAACTGCCGTGCCGTCACCGATTTCGAAAGCCTTTACGGCACCGATCGATAAAATCGCTTTGCCCAGGTTGGCACTTAATTTTTCAAATACCGGTTCACCGATACCGGCCGGCATATTCTGGATCACGCACTCAATGCTTCCGCCGCTGGAATCTTCATTTTTCATACATTCTTCAAGAAATTCCCCTGCTTTTTTTGCTGCGTCGGCATCCGGCATATAAAAAGGATTTTCCATGATCACACTGCGGTCAAAGCAGGCCGGATCTGCGGTGATGTCACCGATCGATTTTGTGTAAGTTAAAATCTTGATGCCGAGCTGATCAAGAATCTTGCAGGCGATTGCACCGGCTGCAACGCGTCCGATCGTCTCACGGCCGGAAGAACGTCCTCCGCCGCGGTAATCACGGAAACCATATTTCAGATCAAAGGTCAGATCGGCATGTCCCGGGCGGTAGTAGGAAGCGATCTCACTGTAGTCTTTGGAACGCTGATTCTGATTGCGTACCAGCATGGAAATCGGCGTTCCGGTTGTCTTTCCTTCAAAAACACCGGAGAGGATCTCAACCGCATCATCCTCTTTTCGCGGAGTCGTGTAACGACTCTGTCCCGGTTTCCTGCGGTTTAAAAATTTTTGGATATCGTCCTCGCAAAGCGAAAGACCGGCAGGGCATCCGTCCACAACGACACCGACGCCGGCACCGTGAGATTCGCCCCATGTAGTTATTTTAAATAAAGTTCCAAATGTAGAACCTGCCATAAAATTACCTCCTAAGTAAAATAAGATGTCGGGACCAAAAGACAGCTGCCCCATACCGGATGCCTGAAAACAGTTCTGTTACAGAGTTACAGAGAAATTTTCTTACTTTTAAATATCCCATATCATCATTTTGAGGTTATTATAATGAAAGATTTCAGAAAATTCAATAGAAAGTTGGAAATAGTGGAAAGCCTTGGAGGCTATCGTTTGCCGAATATCTGTGAACAGCAGCAGGCTGTGCTTCATATAATAGAGCGAGCAGAAAGCAATCGTGGAGCTGACAGAGAATGGACAATGCAAAAACATGTCGTTTTGGATTTATTCATGTGATCGAGCAGGGAGATACTTTATATAAACTAGGAAAGAGATATGGTGTAACCGTTTCGGCCCTTCTGTTTGCCAATCCCTGGGTAAACGTATACAATCTGCAGATCGGAGATGAACTGTGCATTCCGGATTTCGGATGCCGAAGATGCAAAGAGACAAAAGGGGAAAATTTGGATGAGAAAAGAGCGGATGAAATGCAGAGCCTTTCATAATCTAAAGTGTTTGTAAACTTTGTGAAAAATCAGGCACTTTGATTGACAAAAGATACAATCAAATTTATAATAGATTCGGCATTGACAGGCAGGCGGGACAGAGCATTTTTGTCCCGTGAAAGCTTGCAGAACACACGATGCGGAAAGGAAGATGAAAGAACTTTTATGAACTTTTTAAACAAAATGGAACGTAAATTCGGACGGTATGCCATACACAATCTGTCCACGTACATCATCGGAGCTTATGTTATCGGTTATTTTCTGTATTTCCTGGCACCGGGTGTACTGTATAACTATTTAAGCCTTGAGCCGTATTATATCTTAAGAGGGCAGATCTGGAGACTGATCACCTGGGTTTTAATTCCGCCGGAATCACCTGGTATTTTTACGATCATCATGCTGATGCTGTATTATTCTCTTGGCAATTCACTGGAGCAGACCTGGGGGGCGTTCCGGTATAATGCTTATATTTTTTCAGGAATTATTTCGACAATTATCGGAGCATTTATCTTATATGCTGTGATGGGCGGAAATATCGTGTTCGGGCAGGCACTGTTTTCCACATATTATATCAATATGTCCATTTTTCTGGCGTTTGCAGTCTGCTATCCGAATATGGAGTTGCTGTTGTATTTTATCATACCGATCAAGGTCAAATGGTTTGGGATTCTTTACGGAGCTTTCATTGTCCTTTCCTTCCTTCAGACAAACTGGGCTGGAAGAGTGGCGATCATTGCATCCATGTTCAATTTCATCCTGTTTTTCCTGATGACGAGAAATTACAACAAGGTTTCACCAAAAGAAATCCGTCGGAAGCAAAATTTCAAAAGGCAGACCAGTCAGTCAGGCAGATCCGGTATTACCAAGCACAAGTGTGCGATCTGCGGCAGAACCGAGCTGGACGGTGATGATCTCGAATTTCGTTTCTGTTCCAAATGCGACGGAAATTATGAGTATTGCCAGGATCATCTGTTTACGCACAAACATATCAAAAAATAAAAATGTGGTCAGGCCGCAAAGCGGCAGCAGGAGGAATAATGAAGAAAACAAAGATTATCTGTACAATGGGACCAAGAACGATGGACAAGATCATTCTCAAAGAACTGATCGCAGGCGGAATGAACGTGGCACGTTTCAATTTTTCTCATGGAAGCTACGAAGAACATGCTGAGCGTATCGCACTGGTGCGTCAGGTTTCCGAACAGCTTGGCATTCCGGTTGCACTGATGCTGGATACGAAAGGACCGGAGATTCGTACCGGGCTTCTCAAAGACGGCAAGAAAGTATCTCTGGAGCAGGGAAAGGAATTTACACTGTATACAGAAGAGCGAGAAGGCGATGAAACAGGATGTTCCATCACCTATCAGCAGCTTGTCTACGATGTGAGAAAGGGTGACACGATCCTGATCGATGACGGTCTGATCGGTCTGGAAGTACAGCGTGTTTCTGCCGACAAGATTGAGTGTATCATCAAAAACGGCGGTGAGCTGGGTGAGCGAAAAGGCGTCAATGTTCCAAATGTAAAAATACATCTTCCGGGTGTGACACAGAAAGACAGAGAAGATATTCTGTTTGGTATTGAACAGGGTGTGGATTATATCGCAGCCTCCTTTGTACGAAACAGTGACTGCATCATGGATATCCGCGAGATCCTGGAAGATAATCACGGCAGAGATATCGGTATTATTGCCAAGATCGAAAATGCAGAAGGTGTGGAAAATATTGATGAGATCCTGGATGCGGCAGACGGCATCATGGTTGCACGAGGGGATCTCGGCGTGGAGATCCCGGCAGACCAGGTTCCGCATATCCAGAAGAAGATCATCCACAAATGCAACCGCAAATGTAAACCGGTTGTCACTGCAACACAGATGCTGGATTCGATGATCCGCAATCCGCGTCCGACCAGAGCAGAGGCCGGTGATGTGGCAAATGCGATCTACGACGGCAGTGATGCGATCATGCTTTCCGGAGAGACCGCAATGGGCAAATATCCGGTAGAAGCAGTCCGCATGATGGCAAAGATCGCAGAGACGACAGAAGCTCATCTGGATTACTCCAATCTTCAGAAATTAAATAAAAAACAGCGTAAAAAAGATATTTCCATGGCAGTTGGATTTGCAAGTGTGTCCACAGCTGAGATTCTTAAAGCATCCTGTCTGGTTGTTCCGACCATGACCGGCTACACGGCAAGGATGATCTCCAGCCTGCGTCCGAAGACACCAATCTATGCGATCTCTCCGAGTGAGCAGGCAGTCCGCAGGATGCAGCTTTACTGGGGTGTCTATGCGATGCCGGGTGAAACAGAAGACAGCACAAGGCATATGATCACCAACTCCATGAAGATCATTTTACGCCGCAAACTGATTAAGAAAGGAGAACTGGCTGTATTTACAGCGGGCGATCCGGCAACCAACATGGTATCTGGCCGTGGACGTTCCACAAATGTAATGCAGGTGGTTGAGGCAAAATAGGCGATGACAAAGTCGAAGAAGAGAAGAGGAGTTGCACTTGGTGCAGCTCTTCTTATGATTATTTTAGAAATACTGGCAGTAAAAGGCGATGGATTTCAGCTGGCAAAAGCAGGACTGGCACTGCTCCTTGCAATCCTGGCGGGCGGTTTTATCGCCTGGGATTTTAAAATACCAAAGAAATTAAACCCGATCGTGTTTTTGGCACTTCCGGCGGCAGCCTTGTGCTGCATGGAGTTTTTTACCCATGTACCATGGGATCTGACACCGTTAATCTTTTTTTTGAACTACCTGTTTTATCTGGTGTTATATCTGATCGTAACAGCAGTATCCGGCAATATGAGATGGGGAGCTATGCTTACACCGGTTTTTCCGGCTCTGGCAGGGACAGTCAACTATTTTGTGGTCAGTTTTCGTTCTTCTCCAATCGTGCCCTGGGATCTGTATTCGCTTCGCACGGCAGCAAGCGTGGCAGATAATTATACGCTGGATGTTTCCTGGCGGCTGTATTTTGTACTTATGGGATTTCTGTGGCTCGCGATCCTCGGAGAAAAGATGCACTTTCCCTTTGGAAATGTGAAAAAACGCCTGCTCTCCGTTGCAGTATCTTTGGTACTGATGTTTGCTTTTGTCAGCTATGTGCAGACAGAAAACTGTGAGGAAATTTTTGGACTGGATGATATTCTGTTTACGCCAAATGTCCTTTACCGAAACAATGGTTTTATGGTAGCGTATCTTGCCAACTTGCAGTATCTGCATATTGAAAAGCCGCAGGGATATTCCACAGATGCGGCACAGAAGATTGCAGAGGAAACATCCGTTTCATCCGGAGGCGAAGAGAACCATACCGACAAAACGGATATGGAAGATCAGCCAAATATTCTTGTGATCATGAATGAGGCATTTTCAGATCTTTCTGTCTATGGAGACTTTAACACAACGGAAGATTACATGCCGTTCTGGCGGTCCCTGAAAAAGAATACCGTCCGCGGCAATCTCTATGTTTCGGTAAAGGGCGGAAATACGGCAAATACCGAGTTTGAGTTTCTGACCGGAAATACGATGGCATTTCTGCCGACCGGAAGTGTTCCGTATCAGCAGTTTTTAAACGGAGCCATGCCGTCCCTTGCATCACAGCTTGGAAAACTGGGCTATCAGACAGCAGCTCTTCATCCTTATTATTCAACCGGATGGAACCGGGACAAAGTTTATCAGTATCTTGGCTTTGACAGCGAGTATTTCCGGGATACCGGAGACTTTCCGGATGCAACGTTGCTGCGTGGCTGGGTGGATGATGAGTCTGCTTTTGACAAGCTGATCGAGCTTTATGAAGAAAAAGAGGAAGGCAGTCCACTGTTTGCATTTGAAGTGACGATGCAGAATCACGGAGGCTACAGCAAAGAATATGAGGATCTGACAAATGAGATCCAGTTCAGCGATGCCGGCGAAGATCTGCGTTCGGTTCATCAGGTTCAGATCGAGGCAACTGAGAAATATCTGACTCTGATCAAAAAAACCGATGAGGCTTTTGAAAATCTGCTCGACTATTTCCAGGATGAGGATGAAAAGACCATCATTCTGATGTTTGGTGATCATCAGCCTGCAGAATATATCACCAACTCTGTTCTGCGTGTTTTAGGAGAAGACACAGCCACGCGAAACGATACAACGGACAAACTGAAAACCAGCTACGAAGTGCCGTTTGTCATGTGGGCGAATTACGACATCGAGGAAAAAGAAGTCGATGCGATCAGTACCAATTATTTGAGTGGTCTGCTGATGGATACTGCCGGACTTGAAAAGACCGGTTATCAGAGCTGGCTGGAAAAACTGCAGCAGCAGTATCCGGTTGTGACAGCGAACTTCTATCAGGGAACAGATGGCACATTTCAGCAGTGGAGCAATGAAAAACAGAGCGGTATTTTGAATGATTATGCAATTTTGCAGTATAATAATCTTGTTGATAAAAAACATCGGATAAAAAATTTCTTTGCAGATATCAGTGAAAAGGCTCTGGAATAATTCAAAAGTGCATGCATGCAGGTATTGACAAACAAAGGCTTCCGTATTATATTTTTTACATATTGTTGTCTGACAGAGCAGCGTGCTAAAGTTGCAGATATAAAAAGGAATCTGTCAGCAGCATATTCTGCAGGTGTTCATGCAAGTGAACAGGAAAGGAACGTACCGATGAATAAAAAACCATTTGTGACTTACGATAAACTTCAGGAAATTGTAAAAGAATTTCCGACACCGTTCCATCTTTACGATGAAAAAGGCATCCGCGAAAATGCGAAAGCTTTAAAAGAAGCCTTTGCATGGAACAAGGGATATAAAGAATATTTTGCAGTCAAGGCAACGCCAAACCCGTTTCTGATCCAGATTTTAAGAGAATACGGCTGTGGCTGCGACTGTTCTTCCATGACAGAGCTGATGCTCTCCAAAGCGATCGGTGCAACCGGAGATGACATTATGTTTTCTTCCAACGATACACCGGAACAGGAGTTTGCTTATGCAGCATCTTTGAACGGTATCATCAACCTGGATGATATCACGCACATTGAAAAAGTGGAGAAAGCTGTTGGAAGGCTGCCGAAAAAGATGAGCTGCCGCTACAATCCGGGAGGAATCTTTAAGATCAGCAATGACATCATGGATAATCCTGGCGATTCCAAATACGGTATGACAACAGAACAGATCTTCGAAGCATTCCGTATCATGAAAGCAAAAGGTGTGGAAGAGTTTGGTATCCATGCATTTTTGGCAAGCAATACGGTCACAAATGATTATTATCCGCTGCTGGCTCAGAAACTGTTCGAACTGGCAGTACGCCTGAAAGAAGAAGTTGGTGTACACATCGGATTTATCAATCTTTCCGGTGGTGTCGGTATCCCTTATCGCCCGGATCAGGAGCCAAATGACATCCGCGTGATCGGAAAAGGCGTGGAGAAAGTATACAATGAGATTCTGGTTCCGGCAGGCATGGGTGATGTAGCGATCTACACAGAACTTGGCCGTTTTATGATGGGACCTTATGGCTGTCTGGTAACAAAGGCGATCAACGAAAAGCACACCTACAAAGAATACATTGGTGTGGATGCGTGTGCGGTAAATCTGATGCGTCCGGCGATGTATGGTGCTTATCATCATATCACGGTTATGGGCAAAGAAGATCAGCCATGCGACCATATGTACGATGTAACCGGTTCTCTGTGTGAGAATAACGATAAGTTTGCAATCGACCGTATGCTGCCGAAGGTAGATATGGGAGATCTTCTGGTCATCCATGATACCGGTGCACATGGATTTTCCATGGGATATAATTACAACGGCAAATTGAAATCTGCAGAAGTTCTGCTCACAGAAGACGGAGAGGCAAAACTGATCCGCCGTGCAGAGACACCGAAAGATTATTTTGCAACCTTCGACTGCTTTGACTTTTACAAAAAAGTACTGGAGTAATCGATAATTTTACCATGGAGAGAATAAAATGGCAAAATGGATCAAGGTACTGACCGGATGCGTGGTCGCTGTTCTGGTATTCTTTTTGAATGGGATTGAAGCAGGAGAACATCTTCCGGAAAACAGAAAATAGAAAAATCAGCCAGACGCTTTAGACGCAGAGCCAAAGTCACAGATGTGACAGGGAGCTGCATCTGAAGCGTTTTCTGTTTGCTAAATCAGATGTGAGAGGACTTTCGCTTCTAAAGACGGCGAGCAACAAGCTTGTATCCGTGTCGGGATTCGCTCTGGTATTCTTTAAGATTTATGTTATAATAAAGCAAAAGTGCGTGCCAGGTTTCGTGTGCGTTCAATGGAAGAATCATTTAGGACAATAAGCGGGAATCCTCGGCAATTCAATTACCGAGATGAAAGTGCAGGAGTGTGCATGTCTGCATATTGAAAATAATATAATAATCTCCCTGCCATTGACTCCAGTGACATTAATGCCGTAACCGGCATAGAATCAAACGAAAATATGTTCGG
>NZ_WQNP01000112.1:0-379 GCF_018783905.1 Ruminococcus sp. MCC718 | reverse complement strand
AACTACCATATGGTATGGTCAGTGAAATACCGACGGAAGATATTAAACTCAGGAATTGAGGAATACCTAAAGGAACTGGTACAGCAGATTGCTGAGGACAAGGGCTTTACTGTTCATTTATTTGAATGTGGTGAAGGAGACCATATGGAAGGGAGAGCTGTGGAACCATTCCTATTATGTGGAAACGATCGGATCTGTATCTGAGGAAAATATCCGCCGTTATATTGAACATCAGAGCAAGTCGTATTAAGTTAAAGCGGACTGTAAATACCGGTCCGCGTTACTGCCTGAGGGGAGGGAGAGGGATGCTGCTGTCACACAGAACATCTGTAAAAATCCGGCCGGAATATTCCAATATCATAGGGCATATGTGTTATGC
>NZ_WQNP01000111.1:0-1837 GCF_018783905.1 Ruminococcus sp. MCC718 | reverse complement strand
TTCAGATACTTGACGATTGCTGTTATGGACAGCTTTGGTGGAGCTGTTACAAAGCAGTGGACATGGTCTCCTTCACCACATTCAAATAAATAAACAGTAAAGCCCTTGTCCTCAGCAATCTGCTGCACCAGTTCCTTTAGGTATTCCTCAATTCCTGAGTTTAATATCTTCCGTCGGTATTTCACTGACCATACCATATGGTAGTTGATATTACACACGCAAGTTCTATAATGTATTAGATTTTCTTTCATACATATAGTATAGCATAATGCACGGAAATGTGCAATACAAAGTCGAACATATTTTCGTTTGGTTCTATGCCGGTTACGGTATTAATGTCACTGGAGTCAATAGCAGGGAGATTATTATATTATTTTCAATGTGCAGACATGCACACTCCTACACTTTCATCTCGGTAATTGAATTGCCGAGGATTCCCCCTTATTGTCCTAACATTAATCCCTTTTCCATTCAAGGCATTCTTCGTTTTGCTTTACTGTTCCGGAATTATATTTTCTGGCAACTCCGCAAGTCTTCTGGCTTCTTTCTCGTCAAATCCTTCCTTACACAAATTTTTATACACCAACATTTTTCCTTTTATTTCTCCCTCACTCCTGCCAATCTCTATTCCTTTTTCTATCCCCATTTTTTCCAGTCTTTCTGCCACATCACACATACTCCGGACTCCTTTCTTCTTTTTCCTGAAAATTTCCTCATAACGCTTATCTCCTGTCATGACCTACAAAAGCTTCAGCACTTCATCCACATGCCTGATCTCTGTTGGATCATCCGGTATATAATCTCTGTTTTTTCTTTTCTGTACAAAAAAATTTGCCACCACTTTGAAATCACTGCGGAAATGACTGATCTGCTCTTCTGTCAGCCATGCAACCTCAAAAACATGCATCTGGTAATCATTTACATAACTATCCAGACATTGCGGGACTTCCATCAGTTCTTTAATCTTTTTTCTGCTGTTCCAATGCCTGTCTGTCCCGAAATACAATACAATTGTCACCACCGGCAGCATTTTTCTTCTTTCCTGCTGTAACTGATTCCGATATGCCGACCCATCGTATCCAATGATGCGAAACGGCATATTCTTCTCCACGATACTCTGATTTTCAATTCCACAGATTGCAAGTTCCACCTTCTCATCCTTCCAGTATTTTGCAATATCACGCTCCAGTTCATGAACCTTGTCATCTTCTGCCTTATACTGTGCATGAACGGTTGTATTTTCCAGATCCTCCGGTTTAATCTCCTGTTCCCCGCCAAATAGTAATCCATTTATGATATCTGCAAAAACATCATTATAATCTTCCAATACCTTTTCTGTAATATCTTTTTGTCCCATAGGCTTCGCTCCTTTTTCTGTATTTTTACCTGTATACGAAGCCATCTGTTTTGTATCTGAGCTGTATTTTTACATTTTCCGCAAATACCTTGAACTGTATCGAGATTTCCTCTCGTACAATCGTATTAGACCAAAAGATGCCATTACATAATTTTTCAGCCGCTTCGTGCAGGCTTTTGATTTGTGGATTTTCCTGCCGAATGGCATAGAATATCGAATAAGATTTGATGTATTGATTTTGTTTGTGTTTATTATACTTGCGTATGTGATGCGTGTCAACCTTTTTGTTTCTTTTTCAAAAACATCCAAATAAAAATTGACCGAGCTCTTTAGAGCGAGGGATGCTTCTTGTCCGAAGGGCAAGAAGATGGGCCTTAAGAAAACTTATACGTAAAATATGACGCCATGATGATCCGAAAACAATCTCCTGACACGCTGCGTTTCCTGTTCGGTTCGCTCGCCTGTTAGCCGCCCTTCGCC
>NZ_WQNP01000110.1:0-230 GCF_018783905.1 Ruminococcus sp. MCC718 | reverse complement strand
TGCTTGCACCGATTTCTGCATCAATTGATGTAAGTTTGATGTAAATCGCTGTTTTTTTAGTTTTTTATCAAATGAAGTACATCCCGTCTATTTGGTAAAACGGTACATCTTTACATCATCTTAATAGAGCTTTGCACCTGCCGGAATGTGGTCATCTACCATCAGAAGATGAAGCTTTTCTTCGCCTTCTTCTTCATGAATAGCACTGAGGAGCATACCGCAAGAGTCAA
>NZ_WQNP01000109.1:0-431 GCF_018783905.1 Ruminococcus sp. MCC718 | reverse complement strand
GAACACGATGGTTAAGACCTAATCGGCCGATGGTACTGCACTGGAGACGGTGTGGGAGAGCAGGTGGCTGCCGGATTAAAAAGAAATAAAAAATATTTGATATAGATCTGTTCATATCCCTTAGCATGGACAGAGAATCTGGGGGTGTAGCTCAGTTGGGAGAGCACCTGCCTTGCAAGCAGGGGGTCAAGAGTTCGAATCTCTCCATCTCCATTGCCTGTAACTGAATAAAAGGCTAAGGGCTTATAGCTCAGCTGGTTAGAGCGCACGCCTGATAAGCGTGAGGTCGGTGGTTCGAGTCCACTTAAGCCCACTAGGGTTGCAGATACCATTTAAAAGATCTGAAACCCGACATGTACCTTGAAAACTGCATATAGAAAATAAATTCAAAATATCTAACAAGTTAGATAGACATCCGAGGAAGTTATCAA
>NZ_WQNP01000108.1:0-247 GCF_018783905.1 Ruminococcus sp. MCC718 | reverse complement strand
GAGCCGGAACAGCTTTCCCAGAATGGACATTATTTATCTATTGATCCTGGACTTCATAATCTGATGACCTGTTATGATTCTGGAAATGGCCGAGCTTTTATTCTGGGAAGAAAGTATCTTTCCATGGAAAGATATTTTCATAAAGAGATCGCCAGAGTGCAGTCTGCATGGTATGCACAGCAATCGGAAAGAGGAATAAAATATCCAAAAACATCGGAACATATCCAGCGGCTTTACAGGAAAAAGC
>NZ_WQNP01000107.1:0-322 GCF_018783905.1 Ruminococcus sp. MCC718 | reverse complement strand
TGTGAGGTACTGCGTTAAGGGCTGGCAGATCAGCACCGCCACTGGTGCTACTGTCAGCTTTTCTCTTGGGGGCAGTCTGGGAAATCCGGCTGTCCCTGTTGTTATGAAAATGAAGAAAGGAGTATTTACAAGTGAAGAAAATCCGAAGTTATACAAGTATCTGGAACGTGGAAAAGGTACTGTACGCCATCAATGATGTAAACCTGCCATTCCCCGTGACCTTTACCCAGATTACATGGTTTGTGCTGACGGAATTTATCATCATTCTGTTTGCAGATGTACCGCCACTTTCCATGATTGAGGGTGCGTTTTTGAAATATTT
>NZ_WQNP01000106.1:0-1774 GCF_018783905.1 Ruminococcus sp. MCC718 | reverse complement strand
CTCCATGCCGGAATTACTTGGACTGCCTACAATTCCATTACGGTTCTGATAGCGACTGGTGTTTGTGCATTGGTCGCTTTTCTCTACTACCGTTACGGATATGACCGTATCAAGCGGTTGTTACACAGACAAAAGCTGGCTCGTATGGTGCTGGAAAATAAATGGTATGAAGTAGAAAACACCAAAGACAGCGGTTTTTTCACTGACCTGCAAAGCAGATCCAGAGAAAAAATCGTGTGGTTTCCGAAAATCTACTACCAGATGGACAACGGCTTGCTCCATATCCTGTGTGAAATCACAATGGGAAAATATCAAGAACAGATCCTGTCCTTAGAGGATAAACTGGAATCGGGGCTGTACTGTGAGCTGACCGACAAGACATTACATGACGGATATATCGAATACACCCTGCTCTATGATATGATAGCGAACCGTATTTCGATTGATGAAGTGGTTGCCGAAAACGGCGGTCTGCGGTTAATGAAAAATCTGGTGTGGGAATATGATTCACTTCCCCATGCCCTTATCTGTGGTGGTACTGGCGGTGGAAAGACCTATTTTCTGCTGACCATCATTGAAGCCCTGCTTAAAACCAATGCGGATTTATACATTCTTGACCCGAAGAACGCTGACCTTGCAGACTTGGGAACAGTCATGGGAAATGTCTACCACACGAAAGACGATATGATTGACTGCGTCAATGCCTTTTATGAGGGCATGGTCACACGCTCGGAAGAAATGAAACTGCACCCGAACTATCGCACAGGAGAAAACTATGCCTATCTGGGGCTTGCTCCACAATTCCTTATCTTTGATGAATATGTGGCGTTTTTGGAAATGCTGACGACAAAGGAAAGCACTGCCCTGTTAAGCCAGCTAAAGAAAATCGTTATGCTCGGCAGACAGGCTGGATACTTTCTGATTGTGGCTTGCCAGCGTCCAGACGCAAAATATTTCGGAGATGGTATCAGAGATAATTTCAATTTCCGTGTGGGACTTGGTCGGCTGAGTGAACTTGGCTATGGTATGCTCTTTGGAAGTGATGTGAAAAAGCAGTTTTTCCAGAAGCAAATCAAAGGGCGTGGATACTGTGATGTAGGAACAAGTGTCATATCGGAATTTTATACTCCCCTTGTACCCAAAAGCTATGATTTCTTGGGTACGATTGGGAAACTTGCACACATAAGGCAGGACGGACAGGTGGCGTGCGGAGCGAAAGCCACAGGTACGGACTAGCCTTGCTGGTGTGGCGGTAGCCACGCCAGCATATATTAAGCCCCTCGGTATCTAACAGAGGGGCACAAATCACAAGGAAACATACACAAAAGTTACCGATTCTTGGCTGAAATCAAGCGTTTGGTAGCTTTTTTTACTGCTGTGACATCGGATAAAAAATGTCACAGTTTTTTCGTAAAGGGGGTATCGCACTGAATGATACAGAGTGGATACAGGATTTTGCAGACAGGCGTTTGCAGTACGGTGTATCCCAGACGAAACTTGCGGTCATGGCTGGAATCAGCCGTGAACATTTAAGCCGTATCGAATCCGGCAAGGTGGCGGTCACAGAAGAAATGAAAGTAAAACTTTTGGAAGCTCTGGAAAAATTCAATCCAGAAGCACCGCTTACCATGCTGTTTGATTATGTGAGGATACGGTTTCCGACACTGGATATTGGACACATCATCAAAGATATTTTACAGCTCAATATTCAGTACATGATACATGAGGACTTCGGGCATTACAGTTATACAGAACACTACTACATCGGAGATAT
>NZ_WQNP01000013.1:0-20726 GCF_018783905.1 Ruminococcus sp. MCC718 | reverse complement strand
ACAAGTTTCTTAGCTTTATTCGCTCGTTTTCCTTGTAGCTTACAACTGAATACTGTGATTATTTGTACTAAATCTTCAACAAGTTCTCGTTGCTCAGATTTTTCAGTATTGTCAATAATCTCAATTTCACAGTTATATAGCGAAGCTATATATTCTACCAACTCAAAACCAAAACGTAAAAGCCTGTCTTTATACAAAACAACAACCTTTTCAACCTGATTTTGAGAAATGCGTTTGATTAGTTCCCGAAGTCCTTTTTTCTTGTAGTTCATGCCAGAACCAATATCACTTATTATCTCAAACGGTTGTCCTTTTGCCATAAGATATGTTTTCACATTATCAATCTGTCGTTCTAAATCATCCTTTTGCTTATGACTTGAAACACGACAATATCCGATTGTAATGCGATTTCTAGGCTTTACATTCATTACTTGGCTGAGCTGTTCATCAGAATAATATCTATATCCACTTGTTGTAGTATGATGCGGATGAAGTTTTCCGTTAGAATCCCAATTTCGCAACGTTTGTGCAGATACACCTATAATTTTTGAAAATTCATGTATAGAATAATATTTACTCAAAGCATCACTTCCTTTCAATATTATTCTATACTAATAACCTACAAAATTCAACAGTTGTTTATATATTTTTATAAGTTTTGTTCAGCTATTCTTTACCTCCTGTGGTTTTGTGAATGCTCTATATCTTCACAGCTGCATTTTTTATTCTTGTTTTAAAATGCCCTGTGCAGCTTTAAGCTTTTTATTATGTTTAAATTATCATTTGCTTTTTTGTTATGTTTATACTATACTTTGTATCAGCAGAATCTTCTGTTGCATATGCAACTTTTTCCATCAAAACGCAGCAAGTGTTCGAAAACTCGCAAGCAACCACGGTACGGAGTCTATATCTTCTTTCTGTACAAACGTACAATATTTGAAGTGTATAAAAGATGCTGGTCGACAAAAAGGAAGAAGCTCAGTGACGATATTGAGCAATGTGCAAAATGAATAATTCCCAAGAAGGCACTTTTACGTGCCCTTCGGGGAATTCGTTCATTTGCACATGCATATTTTCTTCCTATAAGTTTTTCCCTTTTTGCGACCAGCATCTCTACAACACTGCAAACGCTTTTTTCTGCACGGAAAAAGAAAAAACGGAGGTATTTATGAATACAAAACTTTCTCTTTTTGACGGTATCACACCGGAAGAATACAATCGCATGATGGTCTGTTTCCAGGCAGCCGAGAAGTCCTTTTCCACCGATGAGACTGTCTGTTTCTATGCTGACCATCCCGACCGCATCGGCTATCTTCTGGAAGGAGAAGCCGCCATCATCCGCACACACCTGGACGGCCGCCAGACCATTCTGGAATACCTGAAAACCGGAGATGTCTTCGGCTCGGCACTTTCCGCCCTGTCACCAAACGGCGATTCTTTGCAGGTGATCTGCACCAAAAGCTGCAAGATCCAGTTTATCGACTATGCCCACCTGATCAGACGCTGCCCAAATGCCTGCAGTTTCCACAGTCTTTTAGTCAGCAATGCTCTTCAGCTGATTTCCAGAAAAGCGATCGCCCTTGGAGAACATCTGGAAATCCTCTCTCAGAGAACAACAAAAGAAAAACTCCTGTGCTATTTCGAAAAACTTGCACAGGAGCAGCATTCAGACAGCTTTACGCTGCCCTTTTCTTTAAGTACGCTTGCCGATTATCTTTCCGTTGACCGCAGTGCCATGATGCGGGAACTGAAAAAATTAAAGGCGGAGGGAATTGTAAAATCAGAACGCAAAACGTTTACCTTAGTCGAATATCGTCAAAACTGAACCGGATTATATACCCTGTTTTACCTTCTTCCCCTGAAAAATGCACCTTAATTGATTCACGCATCAAAATCTGCTTCAAACACACCTTCCGGTGTCCGCATGGTCAGAATTCCGAGGTTAAAATCCTCATCCTGGATCGTGATGTGGTATTCAAACACCACATCCTCCTCAAATTTTGACAGAAGCAGATAGGTTCCGTTCTCCTTTCCGTCAATCTGGTCGCAGATGTCATTGTATACATCTTCTCCGGAAATCGCTCTCGGATATCCGGAGGCTTTGATTTTCTGCTCAATGGCTTCATACAGTTCGTTCATATGCTCTTCCTCTCTTTCTATATTGGATGCCACGTAAAGCGGACATTCACAATCCGCTTCGCTACTTGCCGAGTAAGTGGTCGCTGTGACAATTGTACCATCTTTCCATCTCATATGGTACTGTCATTTTTGTCCTTCTTCGTAAGAGTCTCTATGCAGCTTGATGATAATCAATCACTGCGATTTCCTGCATTTTATTCATCTCTATAAAGAGAGACACCGTGACGGAAACTTTACCGTCACGGTGCCTCTCTCTTTTATGACCAGTATTCTATGGAACACCTCATAATTTTATTTCTTATTTTGTGCGTACTTTCTTTTTTGCACTGTAAGCGGTGTAAACTTTCTCGTTATCCACTACTTTGTATGCTTTGACTCTTACATAGTACGTTTTCTTTGCGGAAAGTCTCTTGATCGTTTTTGCTTTTTTGGAAGCGGAAACGGTAACGGTCTTTTTGCCTTTGAAGTTTGCTTTCTTAGCGTACTCGATCACGTATCCGTCTGCTCCTTCTACGCTCTTCCAGTTGACTTTCACAGACTTCTTAACACCTTTGACAGCTTTTACTTTCACTTTCTTAGCTGCAAATTCTGTCTTAGTCAGCTGGCTCTCCAGACGTTTCTGCATTGCCTGCACTTCTTCTAACTGTTTCTGTGCTTCGGCTCTCTTTTCTTCCGCCTCTTTCTGGGCTTTTGCAAGGATCTCTTCTGCTTTCTTCTGTGCTTCTTCGGCTGCTTTCGCTGCGGCTTCTGCATTTGCCTGAGCTGCTTTCGCTGCATCCGCACTTGCCTTTGCAGCACCTGCGGCTGCCTCTGCAAGGCCTTTCTGTGCACTTACGGAGTCTTTGGCTGCTTCTGCTGCTTTTGCTGCGGTCTCAGCATCCTTTTTTGCATTTTCAGCTGTTGTTTTGGCTGCCTCCGCGGCTGTTTTTGCTGCTTCTGCATCGTTTGCATAATTCTTTGCTGCATCCTCTGCTTCTTTTGCGGCTTTCTGTGCTGCCTCTGCTTTTGCCTGGGCTGCTTCGGAAGCGGTCTGTGCTTTCTTTGCCTCTTCTTCTGCAGTTTCTGCTGCTTTCTGTGCAACTTCTGCTTTCGCCTGAGCTGCTTCTGCTGCTGCTTTGTCAACATCGGCTGCTGCCTTTGCTTCTTCTGCGGCTTTCTTTGCTTCTTCTGCGGCTGCTTTTACTTCTTCTGCTTTTGCCTTTGCTGCTTCTGCATCTGCTTTTGCTGCTTCTGCGGCTTTTGCTGCGGTCTCAGCATCGTTCTTTGCTGCGACTGCCTGGTTTTTGATTTCTTCCAGTTCGTCTTTGGATGGCTGATCCGGTGTGTTATCGTCTTCTTTTACATAAACTTTTGCATCTGCAATGTCTACGCAGTCATCATTCTTTCCGCCGACTTTATCGATGTAGATGATCAGTTTCTCTACGCCTGTCAGATCAACGTTCATCAGTTTTGCATTGTCCGGCTGAAGGATCACACCGCTCTCTGCCAGTTTATTCTCTTCGCTGATACTGTCTTTATAGAAGATAAAGTTTGCACCGTCACGGTTTGTCTTGGTAGATTTTGTATAGTCAATACCCACATAACCTTCAAAGCGTTCTGCTTTGATGCCGCTTAAATCAAAGGTCAGGGTTGCATCGGTATTTGCACTTAAGCCCTGTGCAAAGACTTTGCGTACACCGTCAACATTCATGCTCAGCTCGCCTTTGTTTGTGCTCTCGCCGCCATCGTATTCGTTGACATGGAAGCCGCCCCAGCCGGATACGGAATTTGCCACATCCATATATAACAGACCATATTTATCAGATTCTTCGGTATCGGTTCCGTAAACTCCGTTTGCTTCGTCTACTTTTGCGGTTAAGTATACATATTTCTGCCCGGTAACCGGTGTTGTATCTTTTCCGCCTGCCGGTGTTACTTTTACTTCTTCTGCGGAAGCATCGATCTGTGCATCTTTTCCGGCAATCGTCAGATTTTCAACGGAGAAACTTGTCTCTTTCTTTTCTGCATTTTCATTCAGGCTGAAGCTTGCTTTGAACAGATCTGCCTGTACTGCAACTGCTTTTGTCAGATCGTAAACTACCTGCACACCGTCTGCTGTTTCTTTTACGGAAATATTTCCTTCTGTACCGTCTGCCAGTGCGATGCCGTTAAATTTATAAGTTGCTGTATCATATTTCAGCATGAAGCTTCCTGCCATCATTGCAGAGCTGCTGCTTTCGGATGTCTGGGAAATGCTTCCTGTCACTTCTACGATTCCGTTTTCCTGTGCTGTGTTATCTTTTGCCGTTAATTTTACCGTTGCTGCTTCTTTTGCACCGTCAATATCTGCTCCGACTCCTGCGAGCACTTTCAGGGCTGTCAGATCGGCAAGATCTACTTTGCCGTCACCGTTTACATCGGCTGCATAAGTATTGACCGCATCGAATGTGGCTTTGCCTGTCAGTACTTCGCGGAGTGTATTGATATCAGAGATATCCAGTGTTCCGTTTGCACTTCCGTCCACATCTCCGTTTACTGCCATGGTTACAGTATCTGCTACGGTTCCGTCTTTGCGAAGTTTCACAAGATATCCTGTTGCCACCGGTGCTCCATCCTCGTCAAAGGATGCGTTATACGGATCTTCCATTGATAAGGTTTCACCCTCGCCAAACTCAAACATTTCAAAGAGCTGTGCTTTTGTCATGCCTGCCGGAACATTATAAAGAATATTTGCAGAACGATCCATTCTGACTGCTGCATCTTCTTTTAAGGTCAGGGATACTGTCGTCAGTTCTTCTGTGCTTAACTGGACCTTGGTATCGCACCAGCTCACCATATCATGTCCGTCTTTGACATTTTTGTCTGCATACAGGCAGATTTCCTTTGTTCCTGCCGGGATCTCGATATCGAAGTACTGTGCGTTCTGACCATGTTTCATCAGCTCGCCTTTCCATACTTCTTTGCCGTCCAGTTTGATGATCGGATACGCTCCATCCTGTGTTTTTGCTTTATGAGCATCGATTCCGACATAACCCTGAAGGCGTGTTGCATTCAGTTTGGAAACATCGAAATACAGTGCAGAATCGGCATTGACACCAAATCCTTTTTCAAATTTTGTACGTTTGCCTTCCACATAGAGGTCAAGTTCTGTACCTGCATTGTCCTCGTTTACATGGATTCCGTTGTATCCGGATGTACTTCTTGCAGTATCGTATCCAAGATCTGAGAGCTGAATGGAAGTATCATTCTTGATCTCGATCGTGTAAGTTCTGCTAAATCCGCTCTTTGCGGTTGCTTTTACGGTTGCTGTGCCCGGAAGACTTTCCGGTTTTGTGACCTCAACGCTTACATCATCCGATACTGTTTCCGCTGTAATTTCCGGAACTGTTCCGGACAGGGAAGAAACGTTTACACTGTAAGATGTGATGTCATTGTCAAATCCTTCCAGTGCCTGTCCGCCGACTTTGATGCCGTTCAGCAGTGCGGTTTCATCTGCATAATTCTTTTTGCTCTCTGTCATCAGCTCTTCGCTTGTAGATTTGCTGATCGGTTTGAGGCGGTAAGTATATCTGTAAGTTTTACCTGTTCCAAGCAGATATTTGGAAAGGGTTGCCTGTCCGCAGCTTGCGGTTCCAAGTCCCATCTGTGCATAATCGACCGTCAGAACGGTATTGTCTGTGCGTTCGATCTGATACGGATGTTTTGCTGCTTCCAGTGCTTCCTGTGTGCAGTTCAGTGCACTCATCTCCAGCAGGTGATCCTGTGCGTCAACCAGCAGTCCGTCACCGTCTGCATCGGTTACTGCCATCCATCTGACATCGGTCTTGTTTCCGGTTTCCTGAGCGTAAACATAATTGGTAAACTGTTCATCTACGGTGCTGTTCCATACACCGACATCGTATCCGGTCTTTCTGTCGCTGTAGCTGTCCGACTCGCCGCGGCCATACCAGGTCAGGTTGTCCAGTCCGGCTGCCAGCTGCAGGCGTGTGCCGACTCTCTGAAGGTTGCTCATGTTGGAGTTCGGAGCCATGGTTGCTTTTACAACGATCTCACCGTTTGCATAGATTGCATAAGTGATGCGGTCTTTGGAATCCGCACAGTTTTTCAGTGTACGTGCTACGGAAACATAAACCACTTTGTTTTCTTTATTAACGCTCACTTCATCGATCTGAACGTTCTCATTTGCTGTTTTCCATTTTGCATCCACGGATTCTTTTTTATCATTATCCGTAGAAGCTCTCCAGTAGTTCGGCTCAATGCCTTCTGCAATCATTTCTTTTCCGTTTGACTGATAAGAAGTCATCTCACCGGTTTTCTTGTCAAAGGAAACGGTCCAGTTGTCACCTGCTACTTTTACGTCATCATCTGTCTCTTCAAACGTCTTGATATCTTCCAGTTTGGAGGTATCCACTGCCTCTACTGCTGCATCGGTTCCTGCGAAATCCAGTTCAAACTGTGCTTCTGCCACTGCAAAATCTTTGTCTGCCCAGGTGAACTGATCGTCACTCTTTGTTACGAATGAAATATTCAGGAAATATTCATCGCCTGCTGCCGCATCGGTCGGTGTGGTGAACGGGATCACAACATCTTTGCTTTCACCTGCCGGGATATCCACATCCATCGTTCCGTTTTCTACGGAAGTTCCGTTCTTCATAACTTCCCATTTCATGGTATATTCGTTTGCATTGGTATCGATCCATTCGTTGCTGATCGTAACAGTCTTGGAAGCCTGATTCTTGAGCTGCATCTGCAGTGCCTGATAAATACGCTTTACTTCATAAGCTTCTGGCTGGAGCGTACGGTCCGGAGATACGATACCGTTGACACAGAAGTCCGTGTTTCCAGATTTCCAGGAAGAATAGCTCTTGGTGTTTCCGTCCGCATCGGTATAAGTTCCGTGGTTCCAGTCTCCGTCATAGCCCCAGTAAGTGCTCTTTCCATCCCAGTTTCCGTCAGAATCCAGAATCGGTGTATTATAGCTCTGATCTACGAAATCCCAGATAAATCCACCCTGCAGGATGCCGTTGGCACGGATTTCTTCCCAGTATTCTTTCATACCGCCGCAGCTGTTGCCCATTGCATGCAGGTATTCACACATCAGATATGGTTTCTTTGAATTTTTAACCTGTTTTCCAATGTTCGGATACATGTTGGACCATACATCTACGCCTGCATTATCATTCCAGCCCTGATAGTGAACGACTCTGGTGTCGTCGTTATTCTGGAAATAATCAATTTCTGCCTGAAGGGAATCACCGGCTCCCGTCTCATTTCCAGGTGACCACATGATAACACATGGATAGTTTTTGTCACGCTCCAGCATATTGATGGCACGGTCTTCTGCTGCCTGAACATATCCCGGAAGGCTTCCCGGCACTTTGTACTGGCTTCGTCCGTTGTGAGACTCTACGTTTGCCTCATCCATCACATAGATACCATACTCGTCACAGAGTTTGTAGAAAGTCGGATCATTCGGATAATGAGAAGTACGAACGGCATTGATGTTCAGCTCTTTCATCAGCTCAATGTCTTTTCTCATGTCTTCTTCCGTCAGATACCATCCATCCTGCGGATCGTTCTCATGACGATTCACACCGGTGATCGTAATAACCTTACCGTTTACACGAAGTCTTGCATCGTCTGTATTTGCATCGGTGATCTCCACTTCACGGAAGCCGACATCGGTCTGTGTCGCTTCTTTTGTCACACCGTCTTTTTTCAGTTCCAGAACCAGGTTGTAGAGGTTCGGTTTCTCTGCACTCCATTTTTCCGGATCGGTGATGTGCTGTGTGAGGCTTACTTTTGCTTCTTTCGTCCCGCTGTCAAAAGAAGTAACTGTTCCGGTGAGCGGTGTGGTTGTCACCAGCTTGCCTTCGCTGTCGTAGAGGTTTCCTTCTACACTCCATCCGCTCACATCCTCTGCGGAAAGATTGCGTACATCCACATCGACATTCAGGTCTGCATCTGTGTAAGTGTCATCCAGATCGGTAACTACCGTATAATCACGGATTTCCACGTCATCTTTGGATGTCAGGTAGACATCACGGAAGATACCGGAAAGTCTTACCATATCCTGGTTCTCGATGTAGCTTCCGTCGGACCAGCGGTAAACCTCTACGGTAATCACGTTCTCGTTTCCTTCTGAAAAATCAAGTGCATCGGTAATATTAAATTCATCTCTTGTAAAACTGTCTTCTGCATATCCGATGTATTTGCCGTTTACCCACAGATACATGGCAGAACCAACACCTTCGAAGTTGATAAAAACGTTGCGGTCTTTCCAGCTTGAATCGATTGTAAAGGTCTTGCGGTATGTTCCGACCGGGTTGCACTCTGTCGGGGCATCGCCTACTTTGTACTTGTTATAAGCTTTTCCTTCTGCATTCATCCACGGATAGTTCTGGTTGGAATAGATCACCGGATCGTATTTCCAGGAACCGTCTTTATTTACATAGGTCTGCCAGCTCTTTGGAACGGTAATGTTATCCCAGCTGCTGTCATCGTAATCTTTCTGGTTAAAATTGGCATCTTTTGCACCGATACGGTCTGCCGGTTTGACTGCCCAGCTGAATTTCCAGTCATCTCCATTTAAAAGCTGGTAAAATGAAGATTTCGTCCGGTCTTTCGCTTTTGCCTTTTCTGCTGTATCAAAGCTGTAAAAGGTCGATCTTGCCGCCTCGCGGTTCACCTGAAATACCCCCGGCTGTCCGTTCCATTCGGTAGAAGATGCTGCTGCGACTACTTCCGGTATAATCCCCTCCAGACCAGAAATGCTGCCGCCGCTTACGACCATCGCTCCTGCGAGTAAAACAGACAACAGTTTTTTTTGTTTCATATCCCTTTTCCTCCCTTTTGAATGAGTTTGAAAGTTTTACATATAGTAAAATGTTTACCTTCATCATTATTTTATCACTTCAAGTGTACTTGAAGTCAAGTGGATTTTTAATTTTCGTTTATTTTACACACTTTTTTCTCTGATTTTTGTGCATTTTTACAACTATTCTGAGGCTTAGATATATAATAGCATATCTTTTTTGCACATACAACGTTACATTTGATCCTAAATGTAACTTTTTTCCTTTTTTCAGCATCTCGTACAAATTCCGTCATTTTTTTCAATCTCGGTCACTTTATGTATTTTTACAGTAAACATTTGTATTTTATCTCAGTCGAGAAGACTCCCACTTCTGCAAGTGATGAGTAATAACAAGTCTTTCTCAGTGGGAGTACAATCTCCGACTGAGATAAAATATGCTCCCTCCTGAGTGACAAGTTTTTTATTATTTCACCTGTCTGCCCAGAAGGGAGCATATCCTGATTCACTAAACATAATTCCTGTTTTTTTTGTATTCGTTTATTTTACTTTTCTGCTCTTCACCGCAGAATAACTGCCATAAACTTTCTTTTTGCCCACTTTGCGGTAAGCACATACTTTATAGTAGTACGTCTTCTTCTTTTTCAGTTTTTTATTGGTGAAGCTTATCTTTCTGGCTCCGTTTAAGACTTTAACTTTCTTATACTTGCCTTTTTTCTTATCGGCACGATAAACTACATAACCATCTGCGTTTCTGACTTTTTTCCATTTCAGAACCAGTTTCCCTTTCGAAACTGCCTTGACGGAAAGACCTTTTACCTTCGCCGGTTTTGCTTTTTCCGGTGTCTCTGTGGATGGCACCTGCTGTTTTGTCTCGCTCTCTTTTGTATCCGGCTGCGGCTTCGGATCTGTTTTTTCTGTTGCGGCTGTTTCGGATTCTGTCGGTTTTGTTTCGCTTTCGGTCTCCTTCTTTGTTTCGCTCTCTGTCTCCGTTTCGCTCTCTTCCGTTCTTCCCGTCAGCTTGATATACTGATCTGTCAGACTGGCGATGCCCGCCTGGAAAGTGTCCATCTCAGCAGACAGCGTCGTGATCTGTGCATCGGTCAGAAAGGCCGGATGTCCGCCCTGTGCAGTTGTTAAAATACCCGCATAAAGTTTTTGAATCTGATCTGCCAGCTGTGGTGCTTCTTTTTTGATCACAGCAAGCTTGTTGACATCACGCACGCCCTCTGCCATACGCTCCAGTCTTACCGAGCTTCTGCTGATCGGATTCTGTGCTGTTTTTTCGTCCGGATAGATCAGGAAACAGTCACCCGGCTCAAATTTGCTGTGTGTGGTATCATCAAGCGGATCTTCCACCCAGGCATCATACGCCCAGCGAAGAAATCCTGCCGTGCCGGATTTGCCTGCATTTACGATCGACCAGTAACTTTCCACCGGTGCACTTAAGGAGAAGTTGCCCGGTCTGTGGCCGGTACAGGAATATAAAGTAGTGCGAAGTCCTTTTGCTTCCCGGTCGTTTACCAGCTGTTCAAAATCTGCCGGATGTGCGGCTGCCGCCGTATCTCCGACGTTCAGGTCTGTCACTCGCATGGCAAGCTCTTTCTTTTCCACAAAGCTGTCCATCGCTCCGGCTGTCTTTAAACATTTGCCGTCCTTGTTTTTCACAGATTCAATCAGATCAAAAGCGGTGCCGGAAAATCCACGCTCATCAATGCCGATGTAACTGTCATCAAACCAGCCTTTTTCAGTCAGGTGTGCGGTAAGATCGGTAAGGAAGTCCGTCCAGAGTGTGGTATAACGTGTGCTTCCCACAGAAAATCCTTCTTTTACCAGCTTGCCGTTCTCCCAATAAGTGAAAGAATTGTGCCACGGTGCCACGCTGTAAAGCACGATCTTATCCCCGATTCCAAGGGATTTGTTGAAGCTTACCCACTTATCAAAATCGGTATAATCATATGTAAAGCTATCTCCGTTCTTGATCCATTTGATCATAGATGGATAATGTACATCATTTGCACTGTATGTCTGTCCGTCCCAGGCATCTTCGATGATCGAAGCAGTGATCGCATGTCCGCCTGCTTTGTTATAGAGCTCCATGGAGGACTTCATGATCTCCAGATGCTCATCGGAAAACGGCTCTACGCTATAATATTCTGCACTCGTATACGGATACTGCCACAGTTCAATATCAAAGGTATCTCTGTAATTATCCGGAAGTTCTGCATTCTGCACACGCACTTCATACTCAAACACCAGCGGCTTATCGAGCCGATCTGCTGTTACGGTCAGCTGTGTTTTGTAAGTGCCGGATTTTGCTGTCTTTGGAATCGCAAACTCAACCAAGACCGGCTGGAGTGTATCTGCTTTTATGTCGATCGGCGTACTCTGCCAGAGAATATCCGACGCTTCCGCACGGTTCTCTTCTGTTGCCTCCGGAACATCATTTCCATATATATATCCATAAACATAAGCTTTTGTGGAACGGATGAATGTCGCTGTCACATTTTCTTTTGCGATCTTCTTTTTGCCGTCCGTCAGGTCGGATGCCTGGATCGCTACATTTGTGAAATCTCCACCGATCGCACTTAAGACCAGTTCACTGACTGCACGGTCATTCTTCCAGGCAGTCAGCGTCTCGCTGCGGTTTTTCTTTACCGAAACTTCCGCAAAACGTTTCTGGGTGTACTGCGTGTTATGATCGGTGACGGTGCCGCCAAGCGTATTTCCCTGCTCTCGCACTTCCACTTCCATTGTTCTGGAAATCCCTGCCTTCTGGCTGGATGCCGTGATCACTGCCGTTCCGCTTTTCTTTGCAGTAACCGTTCCCTGTGCACTGACAGAAGCAATATTTTCATCAGAAGTTGTATAGGACATATCGTTCAGTGTCGCATAAGACGGTGTATAGCTGTAAGAGATTGCATAACTCTGTCCGACACTTAAGGAAATCCCCTGATCTTTCAGTTTAAAATCTTTTGCAATGTACGGGCTGTGTGTGACCTGTACATAAGCCACCTGATTGACTACCGCACTGCCACTGCGTTCCTTCTGCGTAACTGCATAGAGCGTATGTTCACCTTCCGTAAGGTTTTCTGCTTTATATACAGACTGCGGCGTGGTACGGCTGCTCTCATAAAGATCCACCAGTGTCTCTGCTCCGTCATCCACACGGTATTTCACTTTTCCGTGGTTGTGACTCTTGTTTGCAAAAACTTCGATGGCATTTCCCTTAAACGTTACCCTGTAAAAGCATTCTTCTGCCTTCTCATTCGATGATCCGAGGTCTATATATGCCTCGTCATCATTGTACGTCCAGCTCTTTCCGCTGAATGATTCGTAGGAAAAACAGTTGACCCCTCCCGATGTCTGGCTTGGCAGGATCTTCGTTGTTTCCTGTGTCTGGCTTTTTGCATTTCCTGCTGCCATCAGTGATACCGGCAGACCGGTAAATGCCAGGATCACGGCAAGAAACAGCGAAAGCCATTTCTTTTTTTTCTTTTCCATTTTCTTCTCCTTCTCTTTCATCTGCCTCTTACCTCAGATGCTGTTTAACTCTACAATCCGCCGGAAGCGGTATCCGATGGGAATGAAATCCCTGCTGATTGTCCGTACTTATTCCGGCTGTTTGAAAATAATATCGGCAAACTCTCCCCTGCTTGCCTTTTTCAGATCTTCCGGTTTCAGCTCGATCTGTACGCCGAGGCGGCCTCCGCTGACGATCATCTTCTCCAGTTTCTGTGCACTTTCATCAATTCTCGTCACATACTGCTTTTTCATGCCGATTGCCGTACAGCCTCCGCGGATATAACCGGTGACCTGATTGATATCTTTGACATGGATCATGGAAACGGATTTTTCGCCGACTGATTTGGCTGCCTTTTTCATATCCAGCTCCTCGGCGATCGGTATCACAAACACAAAATAATTTCTGCTATTTCCAATCGTGACCAGTGTCTTATAAAGCAGCTCATATGGCTGTCCGAGTGTGTCTGCCACTTTCAGGGCATCCACAAATTCATCACACTCATACGTATACTCTTTATACGGAATCTTGTTCCTCTCAAGGATACGCATGGCATTTGTCTTTACTTCTTTTGATTTTCCCATCTTTTTTCAGAACAATCCTTTCACAAAATCTGCCACCGCTTTCAGATCCTGACGGTCCGGATGAAGAAGTGCCTCGTCAAAGTTGTGAAGCAGCATCTCCACCTGCTGTGTATTGGAAGTGTTCTGCATCGCCTCATAGCGTTTGCGAACCTGGATCGGCATCTTGCCCTGACATAAAAATCCGCCCAGATATTCACAGTCCTCCGGGATAAATGCTGCAACTCCGTTTAAAATCCGGTCATAATATTCCGGCACATTCCCCATGCCGCAGGTTCCAAACAGTGCAACCTTTTTCCCGTGGAGCTTTCCAAGCAGATCCAAGATCTCCGAACTCGCTGTCCCGCGATCCGTCCAGAACCCAACCAGATACATCTCTCCGTCATCCCGTTCTGTTCTCTCCTCGATTCGTTTTACATTTTTTTCTTTTACCGGCACTGCCGCAAAAACTGCTTCTGCCAGTTTCTCCGTATTGCCGGTGCGGCTTGTATATACAATCTGTACGCCCATCCTGATTCCTCCTCTGGCATGATATTGATGTCAAAAGCCATTAACTTTGATACTCTGCGGATCATTCCATGCTCTGCACTCACATAATCCTGATATCTTTGCATTATCATAGCATACTTGACTGTACATAAAAATAGTTTAACTCTAAACAATTCTAAAGTTTTTATAACTCAGATTTCATATCTGCATTCTCAGATTCCGGCATAAATGCATGTTTTCTGCACTTCTTCCAGCGATTTTCCTCAGTCTGCATTCTGGATCCTGACCACTTCCACACTTTCCTGATCGGAGTCCTCGCTTTGCAGTTCTCCGCGATAAGTAATCTTCACAGACATTCCTTTTGTGAGACCTTTTTCTAAATACAGCGGAACCTGTACAATCCGGAACTTCACTTCTTTTCCGTCAGAAGTTTTAATCGTCATGCCGGTCATGGAAATCTTTTCCAGTGTTCCTTTTACCGTCTGCTTCTTTGATGCATCCGCCTTCGTTTCTGTTTCTGCATCGCTCTCGAAAACATCAGCCGATCCCGCAATACGCACAGCAGTTGCCTTTTTGGTACCTTTCTGCGTGATCTTTCCGGTGTAATCTACAGAAACCAGATTGCCGATCCGGATACCGTACGGCAGATCGATTTTTACATCATCCGTGGAAAACGCAAGCTCATTTCCATTATCGGAAAGCAACACTACCTGATCCATGCTCAGCTCTTCCAGCGTCCCGATCACGGTATGTACCTCCGAAGAGTTCACTGTTTCGCTGCTTCCGGTGCTCTGCTTTGTCTCTTTTTCCGATGCGGCACTTTCCTTGTCAGTCTGTGTTTCCCTGTTTTTTTCTGATGTACTTTCTTTCTCTTTTGCAGTCTCACTTTCTGCTTTCTTTTTGGCTGTTTCTTTTGTGCTGCCCTTCGCCTGTGTCTCTTTTGCCGTTTCAGAGGAACTTTCACTTTCCGTGCTGCTCTCTGTTACCGTTTGCGTCTCGGTCTGTTTTGCGGTATCAGTCTGCGTTTTTTTGCTGCATCCGGATAACAAAAGTGCGGTTGCAAGCATTGCGGCTGCTCCTGCCGTCAGAAATCGTCTGTACATAAAATTTCCTCCATTCTTTTTACGATTGTTTTATCCCCTTAAGCTTTTGCGAAAAATGTCGTTTCACCATCCAAAAGATGATAAAACGACATTCTGGTTTTCTGTTTCTTTATGCGTTCGCTGCGATCACATCCTGCATATCATACAGTCCAGGCTCTCTGCCTGCCAGGAATTTGGCTGCCTGTACGGCACCTTTTCCGAAAACCGCCTTGGAATATGCAGTATGCTTAAACTCGATCACTTCGTCTGTTCCGGCAAAGATCACTTCATGCTCACCTACGATATTACCGCCGCGAACTGCGGAAATACCGATCTCTTTCGGATCACGCTCTTCTCTTCGGTCGCTTCTGTCGTAAGTATAATGATAGGCATTCCCCAGTGCCTCATTCATACTGTCTGCCAGTGCCAGAGCCGTGCCGCTCGGTGCATCCAGTTTGTGTTTGTGATGCTTTTCTACGATTTCCATATCAAATCCTGCTTCTGCCAGTACTTTTGCAGCACTCTTTAACAGGTTCAGCAGGGTGTTGATACCAAGTGACATATTTGCAGATTTCAGGACGGCAGTCTTTTTTGCTGTCTCTGCCACTTTCTGAAGCTGTTCTTCTGAAAGTCCTGTTGTGCAGACTACAACCGGGAGTTTATGTGCTCCGCAGTAATCAAGCAGTGCGTCCTCTGCTTTTGCAGATGCGAAATCAATTACAACATCTGCTTCTTCTTTGCAGTCCTCCAGGCTTTTGTATACCGGGTATTCCATTTTTCCGTTATCAAACGGATCAATGCCTGCTACGATCTGTGCATCTGCATCCTCTTTTACGATCTGTGAGATCACCTGACCCATGTGTCCGCAGCAGCCATGCATAATGATTTTTACCATTGCTTTTTCCTCGCTTTACATTCATGTAAGAATAATGCCTACGAATCGCTCCGTTACATAGTAACTCTGGCATTATCCATTATTCTGCCAGTTTGATGCCGAACTTTTTCATCTCTTCTGCCAGTTTTGCTGCATGTTCCTCTTCCATCTCGGAGAGCGGTCCGCGAAGCGGTCCGACCTCTTTTCCCATCAGATTGAGAGCTTTTTTGACCGGGATCGGATTTACTTCGCTGAACAGTGCATGGATCAAAGGCAGTGCCTTCAGCTGCAGATCACAGCTTTCTTTTACTTTTCCTTCATTATAAAGAGCAACAATGTCATGTGTTTCTTTTGGTGCTACATTGGAAAGTACAGAGATCACACCTTTTGCTCCAAGGGACATCATCGGCACGATCTGGTCATCGTTTCCGGAATACAGATCAATGCATCCGTCTGCCATCTGCATCAGAGTTGCAACCTGTGAAATATCTCCGCTTGCTTCTTTGATCGCCACAATATTTTCTACATTTTTTGCAAGATATACGGCTGTCTGCGGCTGGATGTTGCAGCCGGTTCTGCTCGGTACATTATAGAGAACGATCGGCAGTTTTACAGACTCTGCGATTGCTGTATAGTGTGCGATCAGTCCGTTCTGTGTTGCTTTATTATAATACGGTGTTACCAGAAGAAGGGCATCTGCTCCTGCCTTCTCTGCCTCCTGGGAAAGGTAGATGGCAGTTGCTGTACAATTAGAACCGGTTCCGGCGATAACCGGGATTCTCTTTGCCACTTTTTCAACGGTATAGCGGATCACATCCAGATGTTCCTCATGTGTCAGTGTGGATGATTCTCCGGTTGTTCCACAGATGATGATGGCATCTGTGCCGCCTGCGATCTGCTCTTCCAGAATCTCACTTAATTTTTCGTAGTTTACGTCTCCGTTTTCATGCATCGGTGTTACAATTGCCACACCTGCTCCTGTAAAAATAGCCATAGTTTTTCCTCCTAATCTGAACTGGCTGAAACGCTATAAAACTGATACTTGTACTGTAGAATGCACAGCGATCCTGTCGGATAAATGTCAGTAAAGCCTGCCGGAACCATATGACAGATCCCAGGTGCATCTGACTTGAACAGAACAGCTTCTGTATCATAAAAGGGACAGACCCGAGCGATCAGGTCTGTCCCAAAGAATAAACAAATGATAAAAACTGTATTCTTTCAGATAGCGCCCCATCGTCATTCGATGACAGTCATAGAGTTCTTAGCTCCATGCCCAAGCTGCAAGCTTCAGGTGCAATCCAGCTTTCGGCGTTTTCCCCTTTTGGCCACCTTCACCTGTACCTGAATACATCGGATGACTTACTCTTGAAACACGCAACCTCTATCAAACTTATACATGATATCGGGGTCAACAGATATTTGC
Organism: Ruminococcus sp. MCC718; assembly: GCF_018783905.1. Taxonomy (NCBI): domain Bacteria; kingdom Bacillati; phylum Bacillota; class Clostridia; order Eubacteriales; family Oscillospiraceae; genus Ruminococcus; species Ruminococcus sp. MCC718. The sequence goes on along the minus strand of NZ_WQNP01000013.1, from coordinate 3,819 downwards.
CCCCTTTGATACTCAAACCGGTACGCACGTACTTCTCCGTGCAGACACTGATTTGTTTATAATCTTATCATTGTCAAAATATATTGTCAACTGCCGGGTTGACTTTTTTACCTCAGCGTAGAAGATTCCACTACTGTCCGCTACTGTCCGCTTTATATGCTGTGACCATCTCCGTTACTTCGTCTGCATACTGCCAGATTTCTTTCGCCGGATAGATCCCGGTCAGGATTAGACTGGTATATTCTCCCTTTGCCTCAAACAGGGCACGCAGTTCTTCTGCTTCGATCACCCCTGCTTCCACAAGTCCCAGAACTTCATCCAGAATCAGCACATCACATTCTTCCGTGACCAATACTTTTCTTGCAAAATTGAGTGCATTTTTGAGATTTTTGATCTCTTCTGCTTTTTCGGCATCCGGAAGATCTTCAAATGCCTCTTCTGCCTTCTGAAAACGGAACAGTTTAATCTCCGGCTCCAGACGCTGCACAAAACCAATTGCTTCTGCATTTCTTTCCTTCATGAACTGTATAATGATAACGCTTCTCCCCTGACTTGCTTCCTGTATCCCCTGTCCGATCGCTGCGGTGGTTTTCCCCTTTCCCTCGCCACAGTAAATATGTATAGAACCTTTATCCATTATGCACCTCGTTAAAAATTCAAGAATGTTTCACATATCTTTGAACAGTTATACACCATTTTTTCAAAAAAAGCAAGAATATCAGATCTTTGCAGATCTCTGCTTCTCAGATATACTCTAATTTACTGACAGACACTTCATACGCCACTCTTTTCTGTGCTTCCTCTCCTTCTAATTTTTTCACATATTCACGGCTCTGGATACGTCCCCAGATCTGTACATGGCCACCGACTTCAAATCCCGCCGCAAATCTGGCATTTCTGCCCCAGCAGATGCATGGGATATAGTCCGATTTTCCATACGGCCGGTTCACTGCAATCAGCATATCTGCAATCTCTCTTCCAAGAGGTGTTTTCCGGTAAACCGGTGCTTTGCATATATAGCCATCCAGAAAAATCTGATTTGTCTTTGCTTTATCGGTCTCTTCTTCCACAAAGCTGACTTCTCTTGCAAATACAGAAAGTACCAGACGGTTTCTCTTTTCTTCATGCCGGTTGTATGAACGGAACTGACCGTTGATCTGGACATATTCTCCTCGATAATCTTTGCTTACGTCAATCAGGCGTTCCGATATCATAACCGGAATGCAGTCAGAACAGTCGCTCAGTCTCTTGACCAGTATGTCAGCCATATAAAAACCTTCCCCGAATACTTCATGACTGAATACAAATGGTGATGCAACCTCTCCTATGATCGTTACCTGATTGTTTTCAATAATCTTATCTGCCATAAATAACAGTTCTCCCTTCCCTATGAAGCTCTTTTTGTATTTTCCGGTGTCTTCATCTGCAACACCGCATAGTTTTATATATTCTGCGGATGGTTTCAATATGTCTGTTTTCCGATTTTTCTTCAAAATTTTTTTAAATCCCTTGTAATCTGGGAAAAATGTGATAAACTCTGTAGTGGTTTAGATGCGAAAAACGAAAAACAACATATACAAAAGGAAGAGTGTATTATTTATGATTAGAGAAGATGTACGCAACATTGCCATTATCGCACACGTTGACCACGGCAAGACTACATTAGTAGATGAGCTGCTCAAGCAGAGCGGTGTGTTCAGAGCAAATCAGGAAGTAGCCGAACGTGTTATGGACAGCAACGATATTGAACGTGAACGCGGTATCACCATTTTATCCAAAAATACCGCCGTATTTTACAAGAACACAAAAATCAATATCATTGATACTCCGGGACATGCAGACTTCGGCGGTGAGGTGGAACGTGTACTGAAAATGGTAAACGGCGTTATCCTCGTGGTAGATGCTTTCGAGGGTGCCATGCCTCAGACAAAATTCGTTCTGCGTAAGGCACTGGATCTGGATCTGCCTGTTATTGTCTGTATCAACAAAATCGACCGTCCGGAAGCAAGACCGGATGAAGTCATCGATGAGATCCTGGAACTTTTTATGGATCTGGACGCTTCCGACGAACAGCTTGACTGCCCGTTTGTTTATGCTTCTGCAAAAGGCGGTTATGCAACTTTAAGTCTGGATGACGAGCCAAAAGACATGGTTCCGCTGTTCGAGACGATCTTAAATTATATTCCTGCTCCGCAGGGTGATGAAACTGCCGGAACTCAGGTTCTGATCAGTACCATCGACTACAATGAATACGTTGGACGTATCGGTGTCGGTAAAGTAGATAACGGAACCATCCGTGTCAACCAGGACTGCGTTCTTGTCAACCATCACGATCCGGACAAACAGAAAAAAGTAAAGATCAGCAAACTGTATGAGTTTGACGGTCTGAATAAAGTAGAAGTAAACGAAGCAACGATCGGCTCCATCGTAGCGATCTCCGGTATCGCTGATCTGCACATCGGTGACACACTCTGCTCGCCGGATCATGTGGAAGCAATTCCGTTCCAGAAGATCTCCGAGCCGACGATTGCCATGCATTTCATCGTAAACGACAGTCCGCTCGCCGGAAGAGACGGTAAATTTATCACTTCCCGCCACCTGCGCGACCGTCTGTTCAAGGAATTGAACACAGACGTCAGCCTGCGTGTCGAGGAAACCGAGACAACTGAATCCTTCAAGGTTTCCGGCCGTGGTGAGCTTCATCTTTCCGTACTGATCGAGAACATGCGTCGTGAAGGTTATGAATTTGCCGTAAGCAAGGCAGAAGTTCTGTATAAAACAGATGAACGTGGCAAGAAATTAGAGCCAATGGAGCTGGTTTATGTGGATGTTCCGGAAGAATTCTCCGGTACCGTTATCCAGAAGCTGTCTCTGAGAAAGGGTGAACTGCAGGGCATGAGCGTTGCCAGCAGCGGTTACACAAGACTGGAGTTCTGTATTCCTTCCCGTGGGCTGATCGGTTACCGTGGCGAATTTATGACCGATACAAAGGGTAATGGTATCATGAATACCATGTTTGACGGTTATGCACCTTATAAAGGAGATATCCAGTACCGCAAACAGGGTTCTCTGATCGCATTCGAGGATGGCGAGTCCGTAACTTACGGTCTGTTCAGTGCTCAGGAGCGTGGTACCCTGTTCATCGGACCTGGTGAAAAAGTTTACTCCGGTATGGTCATCGGACAGAACGGTAAGGCAGAGGACATCGAGCTGAATGTCTGCAAGAGCAAACATCTGACCAACACCCGTGCTTCCGGATCTGACGATGCTCTGAAACTGACACCGCCTAAGATCTTAAGCCTGGAAGAAGCCCTGGACTTCATCGATACTGATGAACTTCTGGAAGTAACACCGAACCATCTGCGTATCCGTAAGAAAATTCTGGATCCGAAGCTGAGAAAGAGAGCTTCCTTTAAAAAATAAAAAATTACCGTTGGTTTCCCGGCAGGTGTAAGGAATGGAAATGTCAGGTGTTTTTAAATACTGTTTACAAATGAACAGTATTGCATGTGCAAATGAACAAATTCCCCGAAGGGCACGTAAAAGTGCCTTCTTGGGAATTGTTCATTTTGCACATTGCTGTACGTTTTTGAACGGCCATAGTTTTTAAAAACACTTCATATCATATTTTACACGCTGGCAGGAAACAGCCTTTTGCCACGCTGGTACACGCAGAAAATTTTTAGAATCAAAACGTTCCGCATCAAGATAGTAAAAAAGCAGAGGCACAGTGACGGCAGCAAATTTTCGTTACTTTACTTCTGCTTTTTAATGTTCTGTATTTTGGCTTGAGAAAGCTTTTCGCTTAAGCACTCACTG
>NZ_WQNP01000105.1:0-269 GCF_018783905.1 Ruminococcus sp. MCC718 | reverse complement strand
TCCAGCCAGTATTGGAATTCAATCCATGGACGGGCACAGGGCGAGGCAGAGATGGACGAAGAAGGAAAACAGACCATGCGTGTACTTGCAAGAAATATGGTATTTCTGATGAAGAGTATCGCCTTAGGAAAAGAGAAGTTTGGCTTGCCGGAAACCGAAGAAAGAGTAGCAACACACTTTATCCGATAGAGAAGAAGATTATTAAAATGACAGGTGTATAAAGTTTGCAAATAAAAGTTGGGGAGGAAAGCAAGATGGCGAAAGATCAG